>NZ_JBHWWX010000008.1:0-159976 GCF_042730335.1 Rhodococcus sp. NPDC060084 | reverse complement strand
GTCAACGTGAACGCGAACCCGGTCGTGGGGGGGGGTGGTTGCGCAGCCCCAACCCCACCCCGGCGGGTTGGGCCGGGGGCCCCCCCCCCCCCCCCCTCTTGGTTAGTGTCAGTGTCAGCAATCCACGATTGACGAGAAGGCAGGTACCCGTGACTCATCAGAATCCGGCGACATCCATCGGTCCGACGATGACCTCGGCCACCGCTGGGCTCAATCTCAGCGACTCGGTGTACGAACGCCTGCTCCGCGAGCGGATCATCTTCCTCGGCACCCAGGTCGACGACGACATCGCCAACAAGCTCTGCGCGCAGATCCTCCTGCTGTCCGCGGAGGACCCCAACCGCGACATCTCGCTGTACATCAACTCCCCGGGTGGTTCGGTCACCGCGGGTATGGCGATCTACGACACGATGAAGTTCGTCGAGTGCGACGTCGCGACGTTCGCGATGGGTCTGGCTGCGTCGATGGGCCAGTTCCTGTTGGCTGCCGGTACCAAGGGCAAGCGTTACGCGCTTCCGCACGCGCGGATCATGATGCACCAGCCGTCCGCAGGGATCGGTGGCACCGCGAGCGACATCGCGATCATGGCGGAGCAGTTCGCGCACACCAAGCGGGAGATGGCAGAGCTGATCGCCGAGCACACCGGGCAGAGCGTCGAGCAGATCACCGCGGACTCCGACCGCGACCGGTGGTTCACGGCCAAGGAAGCACTCGAGTACGGCTTCGTCGACCACGTCGTCGCACGGGCCCAGCAGGCCGGCGGCACCGGCAACTGATCCCCGGGATCCACCGACCCGCTCCACGCCCCACGAATTCTTGGAGAAGCGATGACCAACATGTTCGATCCGCGCCAGCTCGGCGGCCAAGCTCCGGCTTCCCCGGCGAGCCGCTACATCCTGCCCTCGTTCATCGAGCACTCGAGCTACGGCGTCAAGGAATCCAACCCGTACAACAAGCTGTTCGAGGAACGCATCATCTTCCTCGGCGTGCAGGTCGACGATGCGTCGGCCAATGACGTCATGGCGCAGCTGCTGGTGCTCGAGTCGCTCGACCCGGACCGCGACATCACGATGTACATCAACTCGCCCGGTGGCTCGTTCACCTCGCTGATGGCCATCTACGACACGATGCAGTACGTCCGCGCCGACATCACCACGGTGTGCCTCGGGCAGGCCGCGTCGGCAGCAGCGGTGCTCCTCGCTGCCGGCACCCCGGGTAAGCGCCTCGCGCTGCCCAACGCGCGTGTGCTCATCCACCAGCCCTCGACCGGCGGAATCCAGGGCCAGGTCTCGGACCTCGAGATCCAGGCCGCGGAGATCGAGCGGATGCGGCGCCTCATGGAGACGACGCTCGCGCGGCACACCGGCAAGGACGCGGATCAGATCCGCAAGGACACCGATCGTGACAAGATCCTGACCGCCGCGGAGGCCGTCGAATACGGATTGATCGACAACGTCCTGGAATACCGGAAGCTCTCCGCACAGAAGTAGCCGAACGGCCCGGCCCGACCGCGTGTCTCGCGGTCCGGGTCGGGCCGATGTGCAATTGTGATCGGCACCATGTGCAGGGCATATAAATATGGCCGGAAACGCCGAGAAGCGGTCGACCCGACTGCCGGACTCCGGGTACGGTCGAGCCAACGGCCCGTTCCCAGGGCCGGCGCGCAACGAGAATCGCGGCAGCAGTTGCACGCACACGAGGAAGTAGGGACCTGACAGATGGCACGTATCGGTGACGGCGGAGATCTGCTCAAGTGCTCGTTCTGCGGAAAGAGTCAGAAGCAGGTCAAGAAGCTCATTGCGGGTCCCGGTGTCTACATCTGCGACGAGTGCATCGACCTCTGCAACGAGATCATCGAGGAAGAACTCGCCGAAACCAGTGAGGTCAAGCTCGACGAGCTACCCAAGCCTGCCGAGATCCGGGACTTCCTCGACAACTACGTCATCGGCCAGGACTCCGCCAAGCGGACGCTCGCCGTCGCGGTCTACAACCACTACAAGCGCATCCAGGCCGGCGACAAGGCCCGCGACGCTCGTGGCGAGACCGTCGAACTGGCCAAGTCCAACATTCTGCTGCTGGGGCCCACCGGCTGCGGCAAGACGTACCTCGCCCAGACCCTCGCGAAGATGCTCAACGTGCCGTTCGCGATCGCCGACGCCACCGCTCTCACCGAGGCGGGATATGTCGGCGAGGATGTCGAGAACATCCTCCTCAAGCTGATCCAGGCAGCGGACTACGACGTCAAGCGCGCCGAGACCGGCATCATCTACATCGACGAGGTCGACAAGATCGCTCGCAAGAGCGAAAACCCGTCCATCACGCGCGACGTGTCGGGTGAGGGCGTGCAGCAAGCCCTGCTGAAGATTCTCGAAGGCACCCAGGCTTCGGTGCCCCCACAGGGCGGGCGCAAGCACCCCCACCAGGAATTCATCCAGATCGACACCACGAATGTGCTGTTCATCGTCGCGGGCGCGTTCGCGGGACTCGAGCGGATCGTCTCCGACCGGATCGGCAAGCGCGGCATCGGGTTCGGTGCAGAGGTGCGCTCGAAGGCCGAGATCGACACCACCGATCACTTCGCCGACGTCATGCCCGAAGACCTCATCAAGTTCGGTCTGATCCCGGAGTTCATCGGCCGTCTGCCGATCGTGGCATCGGTGACGAATCTCGACAAGGAATCGCTCGTCGAGATCCTGTCCGAGCCGAAGAACGCACTCGTCAAGCAGTACGTCCGCCTGTTCGAGATGGACGGCGTCGAACTCGAGTTCTCGCAGGACGGCCTCGAGGCGATAGCGGACCAGGCAATCCTGCGGGGCACGGGCGCTCGCGGTCTCCGCGCCATCATGGAGGAAGTCCTCCTGCCCGTCATGTACGACATCCCCAGCCGCGACGACGTCGAGAAGGTTGTGGTCACCGCCGAGACGGTCACCGACAACGTGCTTCCGACGATCGTCCCGCGCAAGACAGATCGTGACCGTCGCGAGAAGTCGGCCTGACCGCCTTCGGGCAACGGCTCTTCGAACGACTCGGCCCCGGCAGGATTCCTGCCGGGGCCGAGGTCTGTTCGGGTGAAGGTCGCGCCGTAGCTCGGGGCGTGATCAGTCGACCGCGAGGGCAGTCTTCTCCAGTTCCGCGATGCTGTAGGCGGCGTAGTTCTCGTACTTCCCGCGTCCGGTGAAGTACGACGACAGCTGTTCGTCGAGTTCCTCCACGGTGAATGCGGAGCCTGCTGCGTCGAAACGGTTCTCGACCTTCGGGGAGTCCATGAGCGCGACCATCTTGCCGTACACCACGAACACCTGGCCGTTGATCTCGTGCGAGGCGGGGGAGGCAAGGTACGTGACGAGGGTGCCGACGCGTTCGGGCGCGAGCGGGTCGAGACCGGTGTTCGCAGCGTCGGCCTCTCCGAACGCCTCGGCGGTCATGGCCGTCCGGGCGCGCGGGCAGATGGCGTTTGCAGTGACGCCGTAGCGGGAGAGTCCCTGTGCGGTGGACAAGGTCAGGGCAGTGATGCCTGCCTTGGCGGCCGAGTAGTTGGGCTGTCCGGCAGAGCCGAAGAGGAATGCCTCCGACGAGGTGTTGATGACCCGGCCGTACACGGGACCACCGGTTTCCTTGCTGGCGGCGCGCCAATGGACGGCGGCGGCGTGAGACGTCGCGGCGTGACCCTTGAGGTGCACGCGAATCACGTCGTCCCAATCGGATTCGGTGAGGTTGAAGATCATTTTGTCGCGGAGAATGCCGGCGTTGTTGACGAGGATGTCGAACGAACCGAATGCCTTGACGGACTCTTCGACGAGGCGTCCTCCGAGCGACCAGTCGGAGACGTCGCCGGTGACGGCGATTGCCTGCCCGCCCGATGCGACGATCTCTTCCGCGACCTGGTGTGCGGCGTCGCCCATGTCGTTGACGACGACGGCGGCACCGGCGGCGGCCAGTGCGAGAGCCTCGGCCCGGCCGAGCCCGGCTCCGGCGCCTGTTACTACTGCGGTGCGACCGGCCAAACCGACTGTTTCACCCATGCGTTCGTCTCCCGTGTTCGTTTCCGTGCCGAGCTGGAGCCCGCAGGAAAAGTGATATTCATTCTAGTTTGGTCCTCGGGTGGGTCCGGACGGGTCGTACGGTCTCACTGGGCGGGAGTGCCGCGACCGCCGCTACCGGGGTCTCCGTCGCCGGTGGTGCATTGTCGCGGCGGGGATGACCTCCGCTGATGCGCGTCGCCACCCGAGTGCGGACAACGAGCGAAAAGTGTTTGCGCCCAGTGTGTTCGAATCCCCGTTCCGGTCGCTTCGCAGGAGGCGACGAGGTGCGAGATCTCACTGACCGGTACCCGAACCGCCCGGGACGGTAGGGGTGAGGATCTACGCTCTGCTTTCGTCCGAGGTGAACGAAGGGGGATGCGAGATGCCCAGGATCGGGGCGGCACGCGACGCGGCGGAGCCCAGCTCGACGGAACAGCACGCGCGATACGACCGGATCCTGACGGCTGCGGCACGACTGGCGGGGGACAAAGAACTCGAGCGCGTACAAATGCAGGACGTCGCCAAGGCGGCAGGGGTCGCGATCGGCACGCTCTATCGCTATTTCCCGTCCAAGACCCACTTGTTCGTCGCGGTGATGGTCGACCAGATCGACCGCATGGGCATCCAGTTGTCCCGGCGTCCCTCTGCCCCGGCCTCGCCGTCCGATGCCGTCTACCAGGCATTACTGCAGGCGACGCGGGCGCTGGTGCGTACGCCGCTCCTGGCGAACGCCATGATCCGGTCCGCGTCGTCGTCGAATGCCGCCACCATTCCCGATGTCTCGAAAATCGATCAGCACTTCGATCGACTGCTCCTCGCGGCGGCGGGAATCTCCGAGCCCACGGTGCGAGACGCGACGGTGGTGCGGCTGGTGGTCGCCCTGTGGTTCGGTCTCGTCCAGGGGGCACTCAACGGCCGGACCTCCATCCCGGAAGTCGAGTCCGACCTGCGCGTCGCCTGCGACCTGCTCCTCGTCGATCTATCGGTGGGCCGGCCTCGATCGAACGGGTGAGCTGCGGCGGCACCCGAGGAAGCCTCCTCTCGCACTGCAAGTCCCGCTTGCCGGGACAAGTGCGGAACTCCGGCCGGCGACAGAAATAGAATAAATTTCAGAAACGCCGACACTTCAGGAGTGGCATGAGCAACGTCGTCATCGTCGAGGCCGCACGTACGCCGATCGGCCGCCGCCGCGGACAGCTGGCCGGAGTGCACCCCGCCGTGCTTCTGGGCACCGCCCAGAAAGCACTGCTGGACCGCACCGGACTCCCCGCCGGGCAGATCGGCCAACTGGTCGGTGGCGCGGTCACGCAGGCGGGGGAGCAGTCCAACAACGTCACCCGGCAGGCGTGGCTGCACGCCGGCCTCCCGTACACGGCTGCCGCCACCACCATCGACTGCGCGTGCGGTTCGTCGCAGCAGGCGGTGCACATGGTCGCGGGACTGATCGCGTCCGGGCAGATCGACGCCGGTATCGGCTGCGGCGTCGAAGTGATGAGCCGAGTTTTCCTCGGTCAGGCCAACGCACCCGGCACGGGTAACCCGTACCCGGCGGACTGGTCGATCGACATGGGTGACCAGTTCACCTCGGCGGAGCGGATTGCCGCCAACCGTGGCATCACGCGCGCCGATGTCGACGCCTTCGGGCTGGAGTCGCAGCGTCGCGCCGCGAATGCGTGGGCCGAGGGACGGTTCGACCGTGAAATCGTGCCCGTCGACGCGCCGGTCGTGACCAAGGACGGAGAACCCACCGGTGAGATCGCCACCGTGACGCGCGACGGTGGTCTCCGCGACACCTCCGCGGACGCCCTCGCGGGGTTGAAGCCCGTGATCGAGGGTGGTATCCACACCGCCGGCAACTCCTCACAGGTCAGCGACGGTGCCGCCGCAGTCCTGCTGATGAGCGAGGACAAAGCACGGGAGGCGGGGCTGCGGCCACGCGCCCGGATCCTTGCGTCCACCCTGGTGGGCTCGGACCCGTACTACCACCTCGACGGACCGATCGACTCCACTCGGGCGGTGCTCGACCGCACCGGAATGTCGTTGTCGGACATCGATCTCGTCGAGATCAACGAAGCGTTCGCCTCGGTCGTGCTGTCCTGGGCACAGGTGCACAAGGCCGACCTGAGCAAGGTCAACGTCAACGGCGGTGCCATCGCCCTCGGGCATCCGGTGGGCTCCACCGGAGCGCGACTGATCACCAGTGCTCTGCACGAGCTCGAGCGGTCGAATCGCTCGACCGCACTGATCACGATGTGCGCAGGCGGCGCACTGTCCACAGCCACCGTCATCGAGCGCATCTGACGCCGTGATCTTCTATCAAGGGACCCGTTCATGACTTTGGGATTGAGTGACGAGGACCGCGAGCTTCGTGATTCCGTACGCGGCTGGGCGGCACGACACGCGACGCCCGAGGTGATCCGCGCGGCTGTCGATGCCGAGGCGGAGACCCGGCCGTCGTTCTGGGGTTCGTTCGCCGACCTCGGCATGCTGGGACTGCATCTGCCGGAAGACGTCGGCGGCGCCGGCTTCGGTTATCTCGAAACCGCTGTTGTCGCCGAGGAACTGGGCCGAGCCATGGTGCCCGGACCGTTCCTCCCGACGGTGATCACGTCCGCGGTTCTGAACGAGGCGGGGCGTCGAGCGGAACTCGAGGGACTGGCGAACGGTGCACTGTACGGTGCGGTGTCGCTGCAGCCGGGCCGGCTGCGCATCGTTCGCGACGGAGCCTCGGTCAGCCTGTCCGGCACATCGGGAGTCGTGCTCGGTGGCCAGGTGGCCGACGTGTTCCTGCTCGCCGCCGACGACGGGGGCGAGCGCGCATTCGTGGTGGTCGCTCGTGACCGTATCGGCGTCACGGACCTGCCGAGTTACGACGTGGTGCGGCGCAACGCCGAGATCACCGCGGACGGGCTGGCCCTCTCCGATGATGACGTGCTGACCGTGGACCCCGGCCGGGTACTCGACATCGCCGCAACGTTCTTCGCAGCCGAGGCGGCCGGCCTCGCGGACTGGGCCACCACGACCGCCGCGGACTATGCGCGGGTGCGCCGGCAGTTCGGCCGTGTCATCGGCCAGTTCCAAGGCGTCAAGCACACCGTCGCACGAATGCTCTGTCACACCGAGCAAGCCCGCGTCACGACGTGGGATGCGACTCGCGCACTGGGCGAGGACATTTCCGCCGATGAGGCCTCGCTCGCCGTAGCCGTCGCTGCGTCCGTCGCCCCGGAAGCGGCATTCCAGGTCACCAAGAGCTGCATCCAGGTTCTCGGCGGTATCGGTTACACCTGGGATCACCCCGCCCACCTCTACATGCGGCGCGCTCAATCTCTGCGAATCCTGTTGGGCTCCACGGCGTCCTGGCGTCGCCGAGTGACTGCTCTCACGCGCGCCGGTGCCCGCCGGGTGCTCACGGTCGACCTTCCACCCGAGGCGGAGCAGATCCGAGCGGACGTCCGCGCCGAACTCGAGCCGGCCACCCTGCTCGACGATGTGAAGCAGAAGGCGTATCTGGCGGAGAAGGGCTACACCACACCGCACCTTCCCGAGCCGTGGGGCAAGGCTGCCGACGCCGTCACCCAACTCGTCATCGCCGAGGAGCTGCGCGCAGCAGAGCTCACACCACACGACATGATCATCGGCAACTGGGTGGTGCCGACGCTGATCGCGCACGGCAACGCCGAGCAGATCGAACGGTTCGTCCCGCAGTCGTTGCGCGGCGATCTCGTGTGGTGCCAGCTCTTCTCCGAGCCCGGTGCCGGCTCCGACCTCGCGGCCCTGTCCACCAAGGCCGTCAAGGTCGACGGCGGCTGGAAGCTCAACGGGCAGAAGGTGTGGACGTCGATGGCGCGGGTCGCGGACTGGGGCATCTGCCTCGCCCGTACCGACGTGGACGCACCCAAGCACAAGGGTCTGTCCTACTTCCTGATCGACATCAAGAACACCGAAGGTCTCGACATCCGGCCGTTGCGGGAGATCACCGGTGAAGCTCTGTTCAACGAAGTGTTCTTCGACGATGTGTTCGTGCCCGACGAATGCCTGGTCGGTGAGCCCGGCGACGGGTGGAAGCTCGCACGCACCACCCTCTCCAACGAGCGGGTGTCCCTGTCCCACGACTCCACGTTCGGGGCCGGCGGCGAGGCCTTGCTGGCACTGGTGGAGAACGCTCCCGGGGGACCGGACGACGAGCAGCTCAGCGTCCTCGGCAAGGTGCTGAGCGACGCGCAGTCCGGTGGCCTGATGGGGCTACGCGCCGCCATCCGCTCCTTGAGCGGTGGCCAACCGGGTGCCGAGTCGTCGGTCTCCAAGCTGATGGGTGTCGAACACATCCAGCAGGTCTGGGAACTCGCGATGGACTGGGCCGGTCCCGCCTCGCTGGTCGGTGAGCAGGATCGCTCGTCCGCAACGCACATGTTCCTCAACGTGCAGTGCATGTCCATTGCCGGCGGTACGACGAACGTCCAGCTCAACATCATCGGCGAGCGGATCCTCGGTCTGCCCCGCGATCCCGAACCCGGAAAGTGAACGCACCATGCCTATCGACGTGAACGCCGCACTCACGGCCGCTCCCACGGTCCGCGAGGCCGGATGGACCGAACGGGACGTGATCCTCTACCACCTCGGTCTGGGTGCGGGTGTCGACTCGCTGAACCCGGCCGAGCTGGAATGGGTCTACGAGAAGAACCTGAAGGTCCTTCCGACATTCGCCATGGTTGCGGGACAAGGCGTCTCGGCCGGCGCGGTCACAGCCGCCGGGCTGAACCTGCCGGGAATCGACATCGACCTGCGCAAGATTCTTCACGGCGGGCAGTCCCTCACCGTGCACGCCCCCATCCCGGTCTCGGGCGCCGCCACGATTTCGTCGCGTGTCGCCGACGTGTGGGACAAGGGCAAGGCGGCGGTGATCGTGCTCGAGCAGTCCGCGCAGGACTCCGGTGGAAAGCCGTTGTGGACCACGGCGATGCAGATCTGGGCCCGAGGGGAGGGCGGCTTCGGTGGCGATGCCGGGCCCGATGGGTCGCACGCAGTGCCGGAGCGGAGCCCGGACACAGTCCTCGCGTCTCCGACGAGTACGCAGCAGGCACTGGTGTACCGGCTCAGTGCCGATATGAACCCTCTGCACGCGGACCCGGCATTCGCGAAGATGGCAGGTTTCGACCGGCCGATCCTGCACGGTCTCGCCTCGTACGGCATCGTCTGCAAGGCGGTGGTCGACGGTGTGCTCGACGGAGACCCCACCGGTGTCCGGACGTTCTCGGTGCGGTTCGCCGGATCGTTGTACCCGGGAGAAACGATCGAGACCGCGGTGTGGCACGACGGCGACACCCTCACCGTGCTCGCGACTTGCCCCGAACGCGACGGGCAACCGGTGCTGACCCACGCCACGATGGAGATCCGATGAGAGTAGATCCGAACGTCCACCCCACCGTCGGGAATGCGCCCGACGGCACGATCCTGACGTCGGCTCCGCAGGACACCGCCGTCGACCGGGCCGCAGCCGCTGCTCGGCGCGTGGTGGACGCGCTTCTGCGCACCGACCGCGACAACGCGAACCTCGAGCGGGTTGCGGAAGAACTCGACAGTATCGCCGCCCACCTCGAGGAGCACGCTCCCGAGGTACAGGAACGGCTGGTCGATATGTGGCACGGAGAGGGCGTCACCCGGCACGATCCCGTCACCGGTCCGGAGAATGCGCTGGCGCCGCCGCTGGTGCTCGCCGGTCGTGAAGACGGATCGGTGGAAGGGGTTGTGACGCTGACCTTCCCGTATCAGGGTCCGCCCGGGCACGTGCACGGCGGTGTCGCGGCACTGCTCATCGACCACACCCTCGGTGTCGCGAATGCCTGGGCAGGACGCAGCGGGGCGACCGCACAACTCAACGTCAGGTACCACCGGCCCACCCCGTTGTTCGAACCGCTGACCGTGACCGGCCGGCTGGTTCGGCAGGACGGCCGCAAGATCGAGACGGTCGGCGAGATCAAGACCGCGGACGGCGCCGTCTGTGTCTCCGTGGAGGCACTGTTCATCGACAAAACGGTTCCCCGTCCCCGCTGACGGCAGCGACAGACCGACATCACAGATCTGGGAGGAAGCGGCATGGGAAAGCTGGACGGACGGGTGGCAGTCGTCACCGGAGCGGGCATGGGCATCGGCCGCGGTGTCGCCGGTGCACTCGCCCGCGACGGGGCGAACATCCTGGTCGCCGAGGTGGACGCGGAGGCCGGTGCCGACACCGCGCGGTGGCTCACCGACCGGTGGGGCGTGCGGGCGGAGTTCGTCCACACCGACGTGACCGATCGGGAGCAGGTGCACGCGATGGTGGACACTGCCGCCCGGGAGTTCGGCCGACTCGACATCCTCGTCAACAACGCCTGGCGGTCGCTGGGGTTCGCACGGATGGAGAAGACACCGGAGGACTCGATGCGGGCAGGCTTCGACATGGCCGTGATGGCCGCGTTCTGGGCGATGCAGCGCGCGTTCCCCGAGTTGGCGCGGCACGGAACCGGGCGGGTGATCAACATGTGCAGCCTCAACGGCGTCAACGCGCACATGTACTCGGTGTCGTACAACGCTGCGAAAGAAGCGTTGCGCAGCATGACCCGCACCGCGGCCCGCGAGTGGGCGCCGAAGCAGGTGTGCTGCAACGTGATCTGTCCCGGAGCGCAGAGCGCAGCCTATCGGCGGGTGGCGGAGGCCGATCCGGAAATGGCGGCAACGCAGGCCGCAGCGAACCCGATGGGCCGGATCGGTGACCCGCTCGACGACATCGGCACCGTCGCGGCATTCCTCGCGAGTGACGACTCCCGATATCTGACCGGCAACACGCTGTTCGTCGACGGCGGCAGTCACATCAACGGGGTGCAGTGGGCGCCGAACGTGGACTGACCGCGCCTGCTCAGCCGACCTTGACGCGCTCGGTCGCTGTGTAGACGTTCATCGTGTCGCCCCGCAGGAATCCCACGAGGGTCAGTCCCGACTCGGCGGCGAGGTCCACCGCGAGGGACGACGGCGCCGAGACCGCGGCGAGCACCGGCACCCCGGCCATGACCGCCTTCTGGACGAGTTCGAACGACGCGCGCCCGCTCACCATGAGCACGCTGTTCGAGAGCGGGACGCGGCCGTCGGTGAGCGCCCAGCCGAGCACCTTGTCGACCGCGTTGTGCCGTCCGACGTCTTCGCGCACTGCGAGTAGTTCGCCGTCCGGAGTGAACAGTGCCGCCGCGTGCAGGCCGCCGGTCGAGGCGAACACCTGCTGCTTGTCGCGCAGGGTGTCGGGCATCGTCGTGAGGGTTCCGGCCGCGAGCATGGGCGAGTCCGCGTCGGTGAGGGGAAAGCGGGTACGCGTGCGCACCTGATCGAGCGATTCCTTGCCGCACACGCCGCACGCCGACGTGGTGGTGAACGAGCGCCGGCCGACGCCTTCTCCGATCGTGACGCCGGGGGCCAGGGCGACGTCGAGGACGTTGTACGTGTTGGCCCCGTTCTCGTCGACTCCGTCGCAGTAGCGGACCGCCGCGACATCCTCACGGTCGCTGATCATGCCTTCGCTCAACAGGAAGCCGTGCACCAGATCGACATCGTGACCGGGCGTCCGCATCGTGATCGTCAGCGCGTCGCCGCCGAGTCGGATTTCGAGCGGTTCCTCGACGGCGAGGGTGTCCGGTCGCCGCGACACCCGGTCCGCCGTGATGCGCAGGACAGGTCGGCGGGCGGTCACGCGTCCCATCGTTCACCTCCGGTGTGTCGTCTTCCCACGATACGGAACTCGTCGCGTGATCGCTCCCGGGGTCGGGCAGATCCGGGTGGGTCGCCCTCGGGGGGCTACTCCGGCACTGTAACGAGATCTTCACGGGGTGGGCGCGTGCGGGTTTACATGCTCGGTCCACTCTCAGGGAACGGTGATGAACAAGGAAAGACTCTCGCCGATCGATGGGCCGAAAGGTCTTCCCTCAGGACTGGACAAGGTGACCCTATGGAACAGGCACTTGCTGCCGCGGATACCGCCTGGATACTGGCGGCGTTCACGGCCGTCGCACTGATGGTCCCGGGCCTCGCGCTGTTCTACGGCGGCATGCTCGGTGTCAAGAGTGCGCTCAACATGATCATGATGGTGTTCGGCGGGTTCGCCGTAGCGGGCGTGGTGTGGGTCTTCTTCGGTCCCGCGGCGGTGCTCGGCGACAGCGTCGGCGGACTCGGCCTCATCGGCAATCCGTTCACGGACGTCGGACTCGCCTCACTTCTCGAGGAAGACCCGGCCGGCGGGATTCCGGCCGCACTCACCGCGGCCTTCCACCTCCTCTTCGCAGGAATCACGGTGGCGATCATCGCGGGCGCGGTCGCCGACCGCATGAAGTTCTCCGCCTGGCTCGTGTTCTCCGGAATCTGGCTCGTGCTCGTCTACTTCCCGGTCGCGCACTGGGTGTTCGCATTCGACGACGAGGAGGCCGGCACCAAGGGTGGGTGGATCGCCAACACGCTCGGCGCCCACGACTTCGCCGGCGGCACCGCCGTCCACATGAACGCGGGAGTCGCCGCACTCGCGGTCGCGATCGCCCTCGGTGCCCGGCGCGGCTTCCCGCACGTGGCCCGGCCGCACAGCCTGCCGCTGGTCGTACTGGGCGGCGGCATCCTGATGTTCGGCTGGTTCGGATTCAACGGCGGATCGGCGGGCGGCGCTAACCACACCGCCGGTGTCGTCGTCCTCAACACGATGGCCGCCGCGGTAGCGGGCCTTCTCGGCTGGATCCTGGTGGAACGCATCACGGAGAAGCACGCCACCACCCTCGGAGCCGTATCCGGCATGATCGCCGCCCTGGTCGGCATCACGCCCGCCGCCAGCCTCGTCTCACCGCTCGGTGCTCTCGCGATCGGTGTCGTCTCCGGTGCGGTCAGCTGCTTCGCGGTGGGATGGAAGTTCAAGATGGGTTACGACGACTCGCTCGACGTCGTCGCGATCCACCTGATGGGCGGTGTCGTCGGCACGACCCTCATCGCGTTCATCGCAACGGCCGCTGCGCCCGCGGGTGTCGACGGCTTGTTCTTCGGCGGCGGCATCGATTTCCTCGGTCGCCAGATCGTCGCGATGGCTGCGGTCTTCGCGTATTCGTTCGCGGTGACCTTCCTGATCGCCAAGGTCCTCGACAAGACCATGGGTATCCGGGTCGATGCCGAGACCGAGAAGATCGGTATCGACGTGCCGGTGCACGGTGAAACCGCCTACGTCATGGATTCGTTCGCGGCCGGTGCGCCGTCGAAGATGCGTCCTTCCGATTTCGCGGAGGATCGTGACATCGTCGTTCCCACGACCTGACGGTCACCCCACGAGATCGTGCACGGATGATGCGCCCCCGCCGGTTCTCCCGGCGGGGGCGCGTCGTCATCCCTGGTGATTGTCGGGGTATGCCGTCACCGCGAGGAACCGGATCGGCAATGTGACGAGTTCGTTCGGCCCGTGGACGCCCTCGCCGTCGAGCAGCAGTGAATCGCCGGCCGTGAGGCGGTACTCGGAATCGCCGTGGCCGTAGACCATTTCGCCTTCGAGCATGTACAGCAATTCGGTTCCGGGGTGCTGGAAGAGAGGGAAGATGTCGCTCGCGTCGGTGAGGGTCACCAGGACCGGTTCGAGACGCTGGTGCTGACCGCGGAGCGCACCGAGCAATTCGTAATGATGGCCTGCGCGGGTACCGCGGCCGACGATCTCGGCGCCGTGGCCGCTCTTGGTGAACACCGCCTCGCGGTGTGCGTCGGCACCCCGGAACAGGGAGGTGACGGGCACGTCGAGACCCGCGGCGAGGCGTGCGAGGGTGGACAGGCTGCACGAGGTCTGCGCGTTCTCGATCTTCGAGAGCATCGCCTTGGAGATGCCCACCTTCGCAGCCATGTCGCCGACCGACAGTCCACTGGCCAGGCGCAGTGCCCGCACTTGGTGTGCGATGGCCCGTTCGAGATCGACGCCCGTGGGGGTGTCCCGAGGGACCTCGCGGCCGGAGGTGTCGTGGAGGACGGCGCGATCCGGTGTGGTCATATCAGCAGACTACAACCTGTTTCCCGGCAGTAGACAGCCCGCGGCACCTCCGGCCGGAGGCTCGGAGGTGCCGTGGGGACGCGGAGTCAGAACGCTCGTCCGGGAATCCACTCGGTGCCGGCGAGGGGCACGCGGGCCATCGCCGCGGATTCGATCGTCAGGGCCACCAGGTCCTGTGGTTCGAGATTGCGCAGGTGCGACTTGCCGCACGCGCGCGCGATGGTCTGAGCCTCCATGGTGAGGACGCGCAGGTAGTTCGCGAGCCGCCGTCCACCCTCGATCGGATCGAAATTGCGCTGCAGTTCCGGGTCCTGCGTCGTGATGCCCGCGGGGTCCTTGCCGTCCTGGAAGTCGTCGTAGAAGCCCGCGGCCGAGCCCAGTTTCGCGTACTCCGCCTCGTACTTCGGATCGTTGTCGCCGAGTGCGATCAGCGCGGCGGTCCCGATCGCCACGGCGTCGGCGCCGAGTGCCATCGCCTTCGCGACGTCGGCGCCCGACCGGATACCACCGGAGACGATGAGCTGTACACCACCCGGCGTGCGGTGCATTCCCATCTCCTGCAACGCCTGCACGGCCTGGGGGATGGCAGCGAGCGTGGGGATCCCGACGTGTTCGATGAAGACATCCTGGGTCGCGGCCGTGCCGCCCTGCATGCCGTCGACGACGATCACGTCCGCGCCGGCCTTCACGGCGAGCTTGACGTCGTAGTACGTGCGGGTGGCCCCGACCTTGACGTAGATCGGCTTTTCCCAGCCGGTGATCTCCCGCAGTTCGATGATTTTGATCGCGAGGTCGTCGGGTCCGGTCCAGTCGGGGTGCCGGCATGCGCTGCGCTGGTCGATACCCACGGGCAGTGTCCGCATTCCTGCCACCCGCTCGGTGATCTTCTGGCCGAGCAGCATTCCACCGCCGCCGGGCTTGGCGCCCTGACCGAGCACGATCTCGATGGCGTCGGCCTTGCGCAGGTCGTCGGGATTCATCCCGTACCGGGACGGAAGGTATTGGTAGACCAGATATTTGGATTGTCCGCGTTCCTCCGGTGTCATGCCGCCGTCTCCGGTGGTGGTGGAGGTGCCGACCTCACTCGCGCCGCGTCCGAGGGCATCTTTCGCGCCGCCCGAGAGGGCGCCGAAACTCATTCCGGCGATGGTGACGGGGATTTCCAGGTGAAGCGGGTACTTCGCATGACGATCTCCGAGGACGACATCGGTCTCGCACTTCTCCCGGTATCCCTCCAGGGGGTACCGCGACATCGACGAACCGAGGAACAGCAAGTCGTCGAAGTGTGGGACCTTGCGTTTGGCGCCCCAGCCACGAATGTCGTAGATGCCGGTGTCGGCGGCACGCTGGATCTCGTGAACGACGTTGCGGTCGAAGGTCGCCGATTCGCGCAGACCGGGCCGGAATGTCATGGAAGTCTCCTCGCTGTCGAGCGGGTCGGGATCAGTACGCGGACGCGTTGTCCACATGGAAGTGGTAGAGGCTGCGGGCGGAGCCGTACCGGGTGAAGTCGCTGGGATCGGCGTCGAAGCCGGCCGCGTCGAGCAGTTCCCGGAGTTCCGCGAGATGTTCGGGGCGCATCGGTTTGGCGATGCAGTCTGCGCCGAGGGAGGCGACAGTGCCCCGCACGTAGATGCGCGCCTCGTACAGCGAATCGCCGAGCGCCTCACCCGCGTCGCCCAGTACGACCAGTCGTCCGGCCTGCCCCATGAACGCGCTCATGTGGCCGATGTTGCCGCCGACGACGATGTCGACGCCCTTCATCGAGATCCCGCAGCGAGCGGCGGCGTTCCCTTCGATCACGAGTAAGCCGCCGTGGGCGGTGGCTCCGGCGGATTGGGACGCGTCCCCGGTTACCCGCACCGTGCCCGACATCATGTTCTCCCCGACGCCGACGCCTGCGTTGCCGTCGATCGTCACGCGGGCATGCTGGTTCATCCCGGCCGCGTAGTAGCCGACGTGTCCGGAGATGTGCACCTCGATGGGCCGGTTCAGTCCGCACGCCAGTGCGTGCTGCCCCTGTGGATCGGTGACGTGCACGGTGGCGGGTGCCTCGGTCGCCTGGAGCGCCGTGTTGAGTTCCCGGGTGGTGGTCACGTCGAGGTCGTATGCGGCGGTGGGCAGCGTGTCGGTGGTCATGAGTTTCTCCGGCGTCGAAGTGGCAGCGGCAATGCGGGTCCGGTCAGCGGTGCCATACGTAGACCCGTTCGGGTTCGGGTTCGAAGATGTCTGCGTCCGATATCCCGGGAAGATGTGCGAGAGCGCGGAATTCGGATGCCATCGCCACGTAGGAGTCCGTTTCCGCGACGACGGCAGGTTTGCATGCGATCGGATCGCGCACCACGGCGAACGCATCGTCCGTGGAGACGAGCAGCGTGTAGAAACCGTCGAACCGCTCACCGAGCAGGCGAAGCGCCTTGTCGAGGTCTGCTCCGTCGGCGAGGTGCTTGGCCACGAAGCGTGCACCTACTTCGGTGTCGTTGTCGCTGTCGAACACCACGCCCTCGTCTTCCAGTTCCCGTTTCACGGAAAGATGGTTCGAGAACGAGCCGTTGTGCACCAGGCACTGGTCCGGCCCCACGGCGAACGGGTGGGAGCCCGCTGCGGTCACCGCGGATTCGGTGGCCATGCGGGTGTGGCCGACGCCCTGACGACCCGACGCCCGGGGAAGTCCGAACTGCTCGGCCAGCAGCAACGGGTTGCCCATTCCCTTGAGGACCGTGACTTCGTCGCCGAAACCGATCACGGTCGCGCCCGGGTCCACTCTGCGAACGGCGTCGGCCAGTGCCGCGGCGGGAATCGGTGCGTGGACCACGGTGGTGGGGGAGCGGTCGATGCCGGTGACGGAGACGCCCAGCGCATTCCTCAGGGCGCCGGCAAGATTCGCCGACGCTCCCAGGACGGAGACCGAGGAGTGTCCCGCCGGGGAGAATGTCGGATCTCCGTAGATGGCGACGCCCGCCGAGTCCGGTCCACGGTCCACCATTCGGCCGAGCATGTCTGTCAGCAGGTGGCCCAGACGTGGTTCGAGTGAGGCGTCACGGAGGTGAAGCCCGACGATTCCGCACATGTCTTCTCCTGGTCGGTGTCAGAAAGCGGTCAGGTAGTTGTCGATCTCCCACGGCGTCACGGTGTTGTGCCACTGGAAGAATTCCTCGCGTTTGAGGGAGGTGAAGTACTCCGTGACCCCGGGTCCGGCAGCATCGAGTGCTGCGGTGACGACGGGATCGTCGGTGAGGGCGTCCATGGCGTGCAGGAGCGTCATCGGTAATGCGTCGGAGGCGACGCCCGCACCCGGCGTACCCGGATCGAGTCCGCGTTCGACACCGTCGAGTCCGGCGGCCACCGTCGCAGCGATCGCAAGATACGGATTGGTGGAGCCGTCACCGCCTCGTAGTTCGACGCGGTGGGAGTCCGGAACCCGGATGTAGTGGGTGCGGTCGTTGCCTCCGTAGGTCGCACGACGCGGCGACCAGGTGGCGCCGGAGGTGGTCGCGGTCGCACCCGTGCGCTTGTACGAGTTCACCGTGGGTGCCAGCACGCCCTGCAGGGCGCACGCGTGATCGAGAATTCCGCCGATGAACGAGTAGGCGAGGTCGGACAGGCCCAACCCCCGGAGGTCCCCGGCGTCGGGGAACGCGGCACGGTCGCCGTTCCACAGGGACATGTGCATGTGCATGCCGGTACCGGTTCGGTCGGCGAAGGGCTTGGGCATGAAAGTTGCGGTCATGCCGCGTTGCTCGGCGAGGACGGAGATCAGGTACCGCAGGGTCATCACGCGGTCGGCCGTGACGAGGGCCTCGTCGTAGCGGAAGTTCTGTTCGAACTGGCCGTTGCCGTCCTCGTGGTCGTTGGCGTAGTTGCCCCAGCCGAGAGTGTTCATCGCCGACGAGATGGAGGTCAGGTGCTCGTACATGCGGGTCACGTCGCGGGCGTCGTAACAGGGCTGGCGCGAGGTGTCGAGGAGATCGGCGGTGCGCAGGGTCCCCTTCTCGTCGCGCTGGACGAGGAAGTACTCGATCTCGGCGCCGACCTTGACCGTGAGTCCCTTTTCCGCCGCGGCGGCGAGCGCCTTCTGGAGGATGATTCGCGGGGCGAAGGGCCAGGGCTTGCCTTCCACGTGGGGATCGCAGTGGACGAGCGCGAGGCCGTCGCGGATGAAGGGGATGGGGGTGAACGAAGAGAGATCGGGGATCGCGACGAGGTCGGGATCTTTCGGCACCTGGCCGATGGAACCGGCTGCGTAGCCGGCGAATCCGACACCGTCGTTCTGGAGTTCGTCGGCCGACTCGACCGGAACCAGCTTGGCACAGGGCTTTCCGGACAAGGTCGTGAAGACGGCCAGGATGAAGCGGGTGCCGGTGGCGCGTGCGAGGGAAGCGAGATCTGTGGCCTGGTCCGCGATGGTGCCGGACGCAGTGCTCGGGTGCGGGTGACCGTTCGTCGACTGCGACCGCCGGGAGATGAGGTCGGTGGCTTCGAGCGTCATGGGAACTCCTGTGGTTCGGCGGCGGGGTTTCATGATGTGAATCGCTGTCGAATGTAATGAAACATAGCACGCATGACGACGGCGTTACGGAGCGGAGAAACGTCTGTGACACTCCGCCCCGTCCCAGGCCGATATCGACGCGCTAGCTGCCCCAGTGAGCCGGCGGTGAGAGGCGGTGCGGCAGCGTGGTGTCCGCACTACCCCGGGCGGCCGCGATCTGTGGCTGCGTCACATACAGTGCGGTCGAAAGGTCTGCGCCCTCGATCCGGGCATCCCGCAGGTCGGCGCCGAGGAGATCGACACCGGCCAGGGTGCTTCCCCGCAGATCTGCCGCGATCAGACACGCGCCTCTGAGGTCGGCGCCGCACAGGCTGTGCGCGCGCAGGTCTCTGCCCGCCAGGTCGGCACCCGGATATGCGTCGGGCACGGTCGCTCGTGCGTCTGCGCGATACCCGGCGCGCACCTCTTCGCTGACCTGCCGGAGTGCCAGGGCGACGCGGGCATGCAGTGCGTTCACCTCTGTCCTCACCAGCGCATCGAGCGTCCCGCTCGCCGTGCGTGCAACGAGTTCGGCGAGATGCAGCGCCGCTCGCGCTGCGTCGGGATCGAAGGTGCGTGCCCGCGCCTCCGCGAGGTGCCAGAGCATCTCGTGTAATTGCCGCACGACCGCGAACGCGGCAAACATCGTGCGGCGCTCCTGCGAGTCCCGATCCGGCTCGGTGCCGTGGAAGAGGCGTTGGGAGACCGCTTGGCCGGCGCCGAAGCAGTCGAAGGCCGCACAACCGCGGAACCCTCTGGCGTGCAACGTCCTGTGGATTCCACACGAATGGTCGGGCTCGAGGTTCGGGCACGGTACGCCGGCAGGTTTGTCGATGGGAAAGTCCGCCGATCTCGAGAATCCGAAAGCGTTACAGCACAGCGCGAAACAGTTCGAACAGTCGGCTTCTAGTTCCGAGGAGAGGGGGATGGTGACGGGCATGGGTGCTCCAGAAGGTGATGTGGGTGCGAATCGGGGAGCGGGGAACCAACGTCCGGTTCCCGGTCGAAACACACGGAATCACCACACCGCGGAGAGGCGACGAGAAGTCGTCGCGGTGGGTTCGGCTCACAGAGACAGCATGCGTATCACTTCCGACACCGTAACAAGCGCTGAGGCGGACCATCAAGACGCGCGAGGAGTCGGTCACGCGTTCTCACTCGCACACCTCTAGCGCATTTCACCGGCGCCCGCGTAGGGGTGCAGACTCGCCAAGGGCTTGCCCTCCTCGAATCGCGAAAACCGGAAGTCGTCGCCGTTCACCTCGGGCGTGCCGGAGATGCCGTCGAGCAGTAGATCGGCGGCCAATCGCCCGACGGCGGGAGAGATCTTGTAACCGTGGCCACTGAAGCCGACGAGCAGGAACAGGCCGGGAGCGGGGGACGGGCCGATGATCGGATTGTAGTCGGGTGTGACGTCGTAACAACCGGCGTAGGACGACGCCAGTCGCGGGTCGGGCATGTGGGGGAGCAGGCGATCCAGTTTGCCGATCGCGGCGGCGACGACGTGGTCGCCGGCGCGGTTGGAGTAGGTGTCCGGATCGGCCCACTCGGGGGTCGAGTGGTCGCTGTTGCCGACGAGCAGGTCGCCGTTCGGCTCGCGCCTGAGGTACTGCAGGTTCACCAGATCCGAGAATGTGGGCACATCCGGTGTGGGGGTTCCCTGGTCGACGAGCAGAATCGACTCGCGTTGCACGCGTACGGGGACCTCGATGCCGGCGGTGGCGCCGAGCGTCGGAGACCATGCTCCCGTCGCGAGCACCACTGTGTCCGCGTGGATTTCGGATCCGTCGGCGAGAACGACACCGTAGACTTCGCCGTTCCCGCGCTGCAGAAGGGCGGTGACCTCGGCCGCCTGCCGGATTCGGACCCCGAGGCGTCGTGCCTGCGCGGCGTAGGCCATACCCGTCATATACGCGTCGCCGTGCCCTCCGAGGGGTTCGTAGGCGAACGCCGCGAAATCGTCGAGGGCGATACCGGGCCATATGTGCGCGACCTCGTCGGCGTCGAGCGACTCCACGGGTATACCCAGATCGCGGTGCATCTCGGTGTTGGCGGTCATGGGTGCGACGTTGTTCGCGCCCACTCCCACGATGTACCCGGTCTGCCGGAAGCCGATGTCCGTACCGAAGATCTCCTCGGCAGCCGAGAAGACCTGAACCCCGTGCCAGGCCATCGCCGCGAGCGATCGCACACCGTAGTGGCAGCGGACGATCCCGCTCGATTTTCCGGTCATGCCGGAACACAGCGTGTGTCGCTCGAGAACGAGGACGTCGGATTCACCGCGTTCGGCAAGTGACCAGGCTGCGGCCAGTCCCTCGAGTCCGCCACCGACGATCACTACACGGGTGCTCTTTGTCATCGGTCCTCCACAATCGTGTTTCTTAATGAGAGACAGTGTTGCATGCTAAGAAACGTAACGACCCGTCGGCGTGTGACGTGAACGTAAAATATTGGCCCGGTAGCGTCGATGCTGTGAGCGTGACTGTGCGTCCGGCGACGAAGACCGATGTCCCTGCCGGCGCAACTGTGCTGGCGGATGCGTTCTTCGACGACCCGGTGATGGCGTGGATGTGGCCCGACGAAGGGCGTCGTGAGCACGGGCTACGACGGTATTTCGCTGCCGAAGCCCGATTTCATTCCGTGCCGGTCGGCGGTGCCGACATTGCGGAGAGGGACGAAATCGTGGGCGGTGCCGCATTGTGGGCCCCCCGGTGCATGGAAGCCGACGGTATGGCAGTCGCTTCGCATGTGGCCCCGGCTCGCGGTCGCACTCGGCAGTCACCCGCGCGCCGGAATCGCCGTCAGCGCAGCACTCGAGGCAGTTCATCCCGCCGAACCGCACTGGTACCTCTCGACGCTCGGTAGCGCGTCGCACTCGCGCGGAGGAGGATTCGGTGCCGCCCTACTCCGCTCCCGACTCGACCGCTGCGACGCGACGCACGCGCCGGCCTATCTCGAATCCAGCAAGGAAGTGAACATCGGCTACTACGAACGCTTCGGATTCGAGGTCACCCGCGAGATCGTGATTCCCCGCGGCGGGCCCACCCTCTGGGCCATGTGGCGGAATCCGCGCTGAGCGACAGGGGACTCGACCGCGCTGTCACAAGCTCCACTTCCGGAGGAACTCGTCGCGACCCGTGGAGCCCGGTACGAGACGGGGGACGGGAACCGGACGTCGCTGGGAGCGCCACCACGCTGTTGTGGCGTGCGACCGCAGGACTTCGACAGTGCGAGCGATGGCTTCGGGGTCGCGCAATTCGCGACGCGCGTCGGGGTTTTCCATGTAGTGCTCGACCGCTGCGTCGATGATCTCGGGAGAGATCCTGAAAGGTCGGCGGTCGACGTGCACGAAAAACGGCAGGTCGTCTGTGAGGGAGCCGTGTTTGATGACGGTGTTGTCGAATCTTTTCCACAGGGGGATCGGCGAGGAGAACGTGGCGCGGTGGCTGGGACCGACCCAGACAGCGAGGAATTTCCAGTGCCCGTTGGGTTGGACGAGAAAGAGGCTGTCCCAAGGTATCCACGCGTCGTGGGCGTAACCGCGGAGGTGGAGTCCGTCGTGCCGGATCGCGATGTGACCGGGGCGGACACGGCCGAGCACGATCAGCACGACGATGACTGCCTGATACCCGAACGTGAAGACCAGGAGGATTGCCAACCACCAGGGCTCGATCTCCTCCTCGACCGGGGAGACATCGGTGGTGGACACACCGATTTTCAGCAGGAACCCCATGAAGACAGTGAGTCCGGGAAGCACCGCGAACATGGTCAGGTTGTAGATCAACCGTGACTGACGGAGCAGGAGAGCCGGTATGCCCTCGTCGGTGCCGACGGCGATGTCGGAACGCCGGGTGCGAGGGCTGTGCATCAGCACGAGGAAGACGGGGAGAAGCCAGATGACCACCCCGAATCCGAGTGTGAACCAGAGCCAATCGGTCGCGTAGGTCGGACCGAACTGAAACCTGTCCGGGGTGATATCCACCGTGCCGTCCCGCCACTGTCCGAAGGCGTGAACAACCAGGCCGGTGCTGAGAGCAATAAGTAGGGCAGCGGTCACGCAATGTCCGTAGACCGTGAGGGTTCCGTATACCTTCCGACGGGTCCCGCTGTCCGCCTCCATCGGCGCATTGTCAGTTGCCATCGGTGAGTACCTCTCGGACGGCGTCGCCGAGGGCGAACAACGCATCTTTTGCTTCATCCAGTTCGCGGCCTCCGGCTTCGAGGGTGCTGAGAACTGTCGCGGACGAATCCTCGTAGAGGTGGTCGGCACCGCCGGAGGCGAAGATGCCGACCGCTGTTCCTACCGCTGCGCCGCCCAGAGTGCCTAAGAAGGGAAACGCTGACCCGGCAATAGCTCCCGCGGCTATCGACGCGGCGAGCCCGGTCGAATTGGAGACCACAGCCTGCTCGAGAGGCTCACCGCCGCCGAAATAGTCGAGTCCGACGCCGGCAACGAGGCCCACGGCCCCTGTCCCCACGGCCAACCTGGTCGGAACCGGCGCCAGATCGCCGCGCTTCGCGATCGTGGAGGCGAGATCGTCGGTGGATGCTTTCGCCTGTCCGAACATGCGCCGCACCTCGTCGTACGGGGTACCCGGCGCGAGGTCGAGCACCGCCTGCATCGACCGCGCCGAACGTTCGAGACACATGGTGGCTCTTCTCGCCAACCGTTCGACGCGTTCGCGCAGTTCGGCTGTCAGGTAGTCGAACCCGGTGGTGGTAGTGAACAATGCGGCCCAGGCGGGACTCGTCCACCGATGGGTGACTCCCGCGATATCGCGTGCCCACCGGCGGTGCACATCTGTCGCGGCATCCGCCAACTCGTCATAGATTCGGAGCAGAGACTCGTCCGAATATGGACCCGGATCGCCGATGGTGTTGCACACGACCGGGAGTCCGGCACTCGCTGCGCGGTCGCGAATATCCGACATATCCGCGAGAGCCGAAGCGAGCGCAACCGACAGCGTGTCGAAATCGTCCGCAGCGGAGAGCGTCCTCGCGTGAAACTCGTCGACGACCCGCACGATCCGCGATGCCTCGCGCAGGTACCGGTCGGACGCCTCTCCCTCCCATGCGTCATCGGCGATGCGGCGGGCTTCTTCGGCATTGTCCCCGGCCGCAGCGAGGGCGGCCGCGAGGTGGCAGCGGATCAAGTGCCCGACGCGCGAGATATCGGCGGGATCGCCGTCGATGTAGGTATCGATCGGCACGGCTCACTCGCCCTGATCGGGCCATGCAGTGACGATTCGCTCGGCGGTGCCGGCGTCACTGTCGCGGTACGCCTCGGCGCAGGAGCTGAGCATGCCCGCAGCGATACCGAGCGTGTGCACGAGACCTGCGACATCCCCGACGGCCCGCCCGAGTACGCCGACAAGCGCGCCGGTGGCCGCGCCCGCCTGCACTGTGTCGGGAAGCGGGTCGACTGCGGCCGCCACAACACGGGCGGAGTCTTCGTATCGCGCTGCGGCGCGGAGTAGTTCGTTCGGATCGACGTGCAGGCTCAACGTGTCGCCTGCCGGCGCGGCGTGCTCCCGTTATGCGGTCGTCGGCCTTCGCCGCCGTACAACGCTCGGCCACATGGACTTTGCAGAAGTGGTGACACTGCATGCGACGGTAAGGTCACGACGATCCCCCCTGATCGGTCGGCGACGCCGGACCCCCCGGTCGGCGACATCGGTGACAGGGTATCAAGATCGAATCGGTTGTGCGATGCGGGCGCAGCGACTACGCCCCGTGACTACGGCGGTCAGGCACCCTGCCACACGGTGTCGAACGGCGTGTGCCCCGACACCCGGCCCTTGATGCCCTTGGTGACGAAGTCCTTCGCATTCTGCACCGCGCGAGTGACGTCGGTGCCTTTCGCGATTTCCGCGGTGATCGCGGCGGCGAGAGTGCACCCGGCGCCGGAGACCCGCTCGCCGCCGATCTTGGGTGCCGACAGCAGCGTCACCTCCCGGCCGTCGAACAGCACGTCGACCGCGTCGTCACCGGCGAGTTCGACACCGCCCTTCGCGACGACGTACTGCGGTCCGAGGTCGTGGATGCGGCGCGCGGCTTCGACCAGGTCGTCGACCGAGTCGATGCTGTCCATGCCGGACAGGGTGCGGGCCTCGAAGAGGTTGGGGGTCACCACGGTGGCGTGGGGGAGTATCTGGGTGCGCAGCGCGTTGTCGGTGTCGAGTGCCGCGCCGGGTTCCTGCCCTTTGCAGATCAGGACCGGGTCGAGCACGACGTGCCGCCAGTTCTTCTTGCCCAGCGCGTCCGCGACCACGTCGATCGTCGCCGGAGTTCCGAGCATGCCGATCTTCACGACGTCGAGGTCGTGGGCCGCCGTCGCAGCCTGAATCTGGTCGGCGATGACCTGCGGGTCGATCGGTACGAATCGGTGACCCCAGTTGTTCTCGGGGTCGAACGACACGATGCAGGTGATGGCACCGACCCCGTACACGCCGAGTTGCTGGAACGTCTTGAGGTCCACCTGCAGCCCGGCACCGCCGGTGGCTTCCGATCCGGCAATGACGAAGGCGAGATCGACCACGATGAGTTCTCCGTTCGGCTGGGATGATCGCGGATGCATCAGCGATCGTGTAGCAGGCGTCCCAGCCTAACAACCGGGACTACGGAGCCCGCAGGGGTCATCGGGCGAAACGCCCGGTGTGTACGGTCCTCGTCCGGCAGCATGGAGGCATGTGACGGCGTAGGCGAGGGACGATGACACGCTTCTTCGGAGTGATGCTGGTACTGGTGGCAGTCGTCGCTGCCGGTTTCTATTTCGCCTTGCGCGGCCTCTCCGACTCGGATTCGACGAGGACCGTCGAAGACACCCGGGTGCTCCTCGACGGCACTCCCACCACGTGCGGCGAACTGCTCGGCGCACCGTGCAGCGTGGCGCTGCAAACCACGTACAACCGGATCGCGCCCCGACTCGACGGCTTCGTGCGCGGAGCCGATCTCGGTCCGTGGGCCGCAACGCTCGACTCCGACGAGACGGCCGCCCTCGTCGTCGAAGCGTGCAGCCTGATCGGTCAGCCGGGGCAGACGCAACTCGAATTCGTCGACCTTGCCCGCGTCCGGCACCCGGAGGCGGGGAGCCCGGAGCTGTTCCCCTTCTGGAATCGTGCGCGTGAGGGTCTGTGCCCACCTCCGGCCTGACACACCCGCAGGGCGCGTCCCCGACGTTAGGGTTTCGGGCATGACCGCCTTCGACGATCTCGACGACTACCTTGCGCTGCCGCGTGCCACGAGCCTCGTGATGTCGCCCGACGGCACCCGCCTGGTACTCGCGCAATCGGTGCTCGACGAGAAGGCCACGGCGTACACCGGGGCACTGTGGGAAATCGATCCCGCAGGCCACGAACCCGCTCGCCGGCTGACGCACGGCGTGACGGGCGAATCGAACCCGACGTTCACAGCCGACGGCGACCTGCTGTTCATCGCCTCCCGGGGGGACGGCGACCCGGCGTCACTGTGGAGCCTCCCCGCAGCCGGAGGCGAAGCCACACCCGTGGCCACACGCAAGGGCGGCGTCGCGACGGTCCACGCCGCGGCATCCGCAGATCGCATCGTCGCCACCGCGAGCGTGTTCGGGCACCGGGACAGCGACGACGAACGTATTCGCACCGCACGCGACGACGCGAAGGTGACCGCGACCCTGCACACCGGATATCCCGTCCGCTACTGGGATCACGATCTCGGACCCGACCGCCCGCATCTGCTGACCGTGCGGGAACGCGGAGACCTGGTCGACCTGACACCCGGCATCCGCGGTGCTCTGCGCGACGCGCAACTCGACGTGGCCGCCACCGGGTCGTTCGCCGTGTCGACCTGGGTCGTATCCGGCCCGCGCGCATCCCGGCGGACCACTCTCGTGCGGATCGACCTCGCTACCGGACTTCGCACGCCGCTCGTCGACGATCCCACCGGGGACGCGCTCCACCCCGTCGTGTCACCGGACGAAACCCGGCTCGCCTTCCTGCACGAGACGGCGGGCGATCCCGACACGCCCCTGAAGACGACGGTGCGCGTACTCGACCTCACGGACGGCACCACCACCGTCGCGGCACCCGGATGGGACCGGTGGCCCACCTCGATCGCATGGCTACCCGACGGGTCCGGACTCGTCCTCACCGCAGACGACCACGGACGCGCCCCCATCTTCGTACTCCGCTCGGGAGCCGACCGCCCCGACGCACTCACCGGCGGGGACGAGGCCTACACCGACGTGCGTGTCGCACCCGACGGCACTGCTCTGTACGCGCTGCGCGCCTCGTATCGCATGCCGCCGCACCCCGTCCGCATCGCTCTCACCGGACCCGACGCGGGCACCGTGACCCCGTTGCGAGCCCCCGCGGACCTACCGGAGCTTCCCGGTAGGCACACCGAGATCACCACGACCGCCGCGGACGGAACCCCGCTGCGTGGATGGCTCGTGCTGCCGCACGACGCGACGGAGGGCACGCCCGTCCCACTGCTGCTGTGGATTCACGGTGGACCGCTGGGAAGTTGGAACACCTGGTCGTGGCGATGGAATCCGTGGCTGATGGTCGCGCGCGGATACGCCGTGTTGCTCCCGGATCCCGCACTGTCCACCGGGTACGGCGAAGAGTTCGTCCTGCGAGGCTGGGGCCGGTGGGGAGCCGAACCGTACACCGACCTCATGGCGATCACCGACGAGGCCGTCGCGCGACCCGACATCGACGCCGACCGCACCGCGGCGATGGGCGGATCGTTCGGCGGCTACATGGCGAACTGGGTGGCCGGGCACACCGATCGGTTCCGCGCGATCGTCACCCACGCGGGTTTGTGGGCGCTCGACCAGTTCACGCCGACCACCGACGTCGCCTGGTACTGGCAGCGGGAGATGACTCCCGAGATGGCCGTGGAGAACTCTCCGCACCTGTTCGTCGCCGACATCGTCACTCCGATGCTGGTCATCCATGGTGACAAGGACTATCGCGTGCCCATCGGAGAGGCGCTACGGCTCTGGTACGAGTTGCTCGACGAGTCGGGGCTGCCCGCGGAGGACGACGGAACCACGGTGCACCGGTTCCTGTACTTCCCGTCCGAGAACCATTGGGTCCTCAGCCCCCAGCACGCCAAGCTCTGGTACCGGGTGGTCGAGGCGTTCCTGTCCGAGCACGTTCTGGGCCGGCCGGTCGAACTACCGGAGCTGCTGGGCTGAGGGCCGTTCCCGTGCGGGCACCGGCGGCGGTCCGGGATACCGGCAGCGGCCGACAGCCCGTGTCCAGGCGGTTTGTGCTCGACGCTTACGATTGCCTGGTGACCAGTGCGCCAGAGAACCCCCAGAATCCCGCAGATGCCCTCCCCAAGAGCTGGGACCCCAGCGCTGTCGAGGCCGAGCTCTATCAGGGGTGGGTGGACGCCGGTTACTTCGAGGCGGACCCGGGAAGCGACAAGCCCGGCTACTCCATCGTGCTCCCGCCCCCGAACGTCACGGGCAGCCTGCACATGGGTCACGCGCTCGACCACACCCTGATGGACGCGCTGACCCGCCGCAAGCGCATGCAGGGCTGTGAGGTGCTCTGGCTCCCCGGTATGGACCACGCGGGCATCGCGACCCAGACCGTGGTGGAGAAGCAACTCGCCGTCGACGGCAAGACGAAGGAAGACTTCGGCCGCGAACTGTTCATCGACAAGGTGTGGGAGTGGAAGCGCGAATCCGGCGGCACCATCCAGGGGCAGATGCGACGTATCGGCGACGGCGTCGACTGGTCGCGTGATCGCTTCACGATGGACGAGGGTCTTTCCCGTGCCGTGCAGACGATCTTCAAGCGCATGTACGACGACGGCCTGATCTACCGTGCCGAGCGCCTGGTCAACTGGTCACCGGTGCTGCAGACGGCGATCTCCGACATCGAGGTCAAGTTCGAGGAGGTCGAAGGCGAACTCGTGTCGCTGCGCTACGGCTCGCTCGACGACGCCGAGCCGCACGTCATCGTCGCCACCACCCGTGTCGAGACGATGCTCGGTGACACCGCGGTCGCGGTGCATCCCGAAGACGAGCGCTACAAGCACCTTGTGGGAACCACGATCTACCACCCGATCACGGGACGCCAGATCCCGGTGATCGCCGACGCGTACGTCGATCCCGAGTTCGGCACCGGCGCTGTGAAGATCACCCCCGCGCACGATCCCAACGACTTCGAGATGGGTCTGCGGCACAACCTGCCGATGCCCACCATCATGGACAAGACCGGCAAGATCGCAGACAGCGGAACACGTTTCGACGGGATGGACCGTTTCGAAGCACGTGTGAAGATCCGTGAGGAACTCGCCGAACAGGGCCGCGTCGTCGCCGAGAAGCGGCCGTACATCCACAGCGTCGGCCATTCCGAGCGGTCCGGTGAGACCATCGAGCCGCGCCTGTCGATGCAGTGGTGGGTCAAGGTCGACAAGCTTGCCGAAACCGCCGGCGACGCAGTGCGCAACGGCGACATGGTCATTCATCCCAAGAGCCAGGAACCGCGCTGGTTCGCCTGGGTCGACAACATGCACGACTGGTGCATCTCGCGGCAGTTGTGGTGGGGTCATCGCATCCCGATCTGGTACGGCCCCGACGGCGAAGTGCAATGCTTCGGCCCGGACGAAACCGCACCCGAAGGCTGGGAGCAGGATCCCGACGTCCTCGACACCTGGTTCTCCTCCGGACTGTGGCCGTTCTCGACGATGGGCTGGCCCGACAAGACGCCCGAACTCGAAAAGTTCTATCCCACCAGCGTTCTCGTCACCGGCTACGACATCCTGTTCTTCTGGGTCGCCCGCATGATGATGTTCGGTACCTACGTCGCCGACGACGACGCGGTGAACGGCGGCAAGGTGCCGTTCAAGGATTTGTTCCTGCACGGACTGGTCCGCGACCAGTTCGGCAAGAAGATGTCGAAGTCGCGTGGCAACGGCATCGACCCGCTGGACTGGGTGGACCGCTTCGGCGCCGACGCACTGCGCTTCACCCTCGCGCGCGGCGCGAACCCGGGTGCCGACCTCTCCGTCGGCGAGGACCACGCACAGTCCTCCCGGAACTTCGCCAACAAGCTGTTCAACGCCACCAAGTTCGCGCTCATGAACGGCGCCGTGGTGAGCGAGATCCCGGCCCGCGACGACCTCACCGACGCCGACCGGTGGATCCTCGACCGGCTCGACCAGGTGCGCGCCGAGGTCGACGAGGCCTTCGAGAAGTTCGAATTCTCCAAGGCGTGCGAGGCGCTGTACCACTTCGCGTGGGACGAAGTGTGCGACTGGTACCTCGAGCTCGCCAAGGTGCAGTTCGCGGACGGTGACGTCAGGAGCGCGCACACCAAGGCCGTGCTCGGAACCGTGCTCGACCAGTTGCTGCGGATGCTGCACCCGGTCATCCCGTTCGTCACCGAAACGCTCTGGAAGGTGCTCACCGGCGGCGAGTCGCTGGTGATCGCATCCTGGCCGGTCGCGAGTGGCGTGCCCGCCGATGCGGACGCCCTGCGCCGCGTCGAGGACATGCAGAAGCTCATCACGGAGATCCGCCGGTTCCGCAGCGACCAGGGCCTCAAGCCGTCGCAGAAGGTCGCGGCCCGGCTCGAGGGGATCGACGGTGCCGACCTCGTCGCCCAGGTTCCCGCGGTGCGGTCACTGGCGCGTCTCACCGATCCCGAGGACGGATTCGCAGCGACGGCGTCCATCGAGGTCCGTCTGTCCCGCGCGACCGTCACCGTCGAGCTCGACACCTCCGGCAGTATCGATATCGGAGCCGAAATCGCACGTCTGCGTAAGGATCTCGCCGCGGCGGAGAAGGATCTCGCGGCGACCTCCGGCAAGCTGTCCAACGATGCGTTCCTGGCGAAGGCGCCCGAACCGGTCGTTGCGAAGATCCGCGCGCGCAAGCAGGTCGCCGAGGAAGAGATCGCTCGCATCGACGCGCGACTGAAGGAGTTGGGCCAGGCGTGACCACCGATAATTCCGGGGGACCGTCCCCGGTCGACGTCGCCGAACTGGCGCTGGTCGAGGCGGAACTCGACCAGCGCTGGCCCGAGACCAAGATCGAACCGTCGCTGGCGCGTATCGCGGCGCTGATGGACATTCTCGGCTCGCCGCAGAACAACTATCCGTCCATCCACGTGGCGGGCACCAACGGCAAAACCTCCGTCGCCCGGATGATCGACGCCCTGCTGACCCGGATGCATCATCGCGTGGGCCGCACCACGAGTCCGCACCTGCAACTCGCGACGGAGCGCATCAGTATCGACGGCGCGCCGGTGTCACCGCGCACCTATGTCGACACCTACCGCGACATCGAACCGTATGTGCGCATGGTCGACGAGCAATCCGAGGCGGCCGGCGGACCGAAGATGAGCAAGTTCGAGGTGACCACCGCGATGGCGTTCGCGGCGTTCGCGGACGCACCGGTCGACGTCGCAGTCGTGGAGGTGGGCCTCGGGGGACGCTGGGACGCGACCAACGTGGTCACCGGTCAGGTCGCGGTGATCACCCCGATCGGAATCGACCACACCGGATACCTCGGTGAGACGCTCACCGAGATCGCGGGGGAGAAGGCCGGAATCATCAAGAAGGCCCGGGGCGACGACCTGGTCCCGCGCGACACGGTCGCCGTCATCGCGCAACAGGAGCCCGAAGCGATGGACGTCCTGCTCCGGCAGACCGTCGAAGCGGATGCGGCCGTTGCTCGTGAAGGCTCCGAGTTCGCGGTGGCGCGGCGTGCCGTGGCCGTCGGAGGTCAGCAACTCGACCTCCAGGGGCTCGGCGGTGTCTACACCGACATCTTCCTGCCGCTCCACGGCGAGCACCAGGCGCACAACGCCGTGGTGGCCTTGGCTGCCGTCGAAGCGTTCTTCGGCGCCGGCCCGCAGAAGCAACTCGACGTCGACGCGGTGCGCGAGGCCTTCGCCTCGGTCGTCAATCCCGGACGCCTCGAGCGCGTGCGCAACGCTCCGACCGTCTTCCTCGATGCAGCCCACAACCCGCACGGCGCGAAGGCGCTCGCGGCCGCGCTCGCCGACGAGTTCGACTTCCGCAAACTCGTCGGCGTGGTCAGCGTCATGGCCGACAAGGATGTGGCAGGTCTCATCGAGGCGCTCGAACCGGTCTTCGACGAAATCGTCGTCACCCATAACGGCTCGCCCCGGGCGATGGACGTCGAGGATCTCGCGAATATCGCTGTCGCGCGGTTCGGCGACGAACGGGTCGTCACCGCGGAGACACTGCCCGACGCGATCGAGACCGCGATCGCGATTGCCGAGGAAGTCGGCGAACCCGGTGAGGCAGTATCGGGTGCGGGCGTCGTGGTGACCGGCTCGGTGGTGACCGCAGGTGCTGCCCGCAGTCTGTTCGGAAAGGAACCCGCGTGACCAACCAGAACCCGGCGGAACCGGAGTTCGGACCGCCGACCAAGGACCCCTGGAAGGGTTTCCGGGGTGTGATGGCCGGGACCCTCGTTCTCGAAGCGATCGTCGTACTGCTGGTGCTGCCGGTGATCGCGACCCTCGGCGGCGGCCTGACCGCGCTGTCGGGCGGGTACGTCGTCGGACTCGCGGTGCTCATGATCCTCGGGGCAGGGGTGCAGGGACGCTCGTGGGCGATTCCGTTCAACCTCACGCTGCAGGCTCTCGTCCTGCTCGGATTCCTCATCGACCCCGCGCTCGGCGCGGTCGGCGTGCTCTTCGGTGTGGTCTGGGCATACCTGCTCTACCTGCGGAAAGACATCAAGGATCGTGAATCGAGGGGTCTGCTACCGGGCCAGCGAGGCTGACCTCTACGCTTGTCGCGTGACTGAGCGCACCCTTGTACTGATCAAGCCCGACGGCGTTGCCCGCCGTCACGTCGGAGAAATCCTGTCGCGCATCGAGCGCAAGGGGCTGGACATCGTGGCTCTCGAGCTCCGTGTCGCCCCTGTCGAGGTCGCGGCGGCCCACTATGCGGAGCACGAGGGCAAGCCCTTCTACGACTCGCTGATCGAGTTCATCACCGGTGGCCCCCTCGTGGCCGCGGTGCTCGAGGGCCCGCGCGCGATCGCGGCGTTCCGTCAGCTCGCCGGCGGAACCGATCCGGTGGAGAAGGCCGTTCCGGGCTCGATCCGGGGCGATCTCGGCCTCGATCCGGGTGAGAACCTCGTCCACGGATCCGACTCCGCCGAGTCGGCCGAACGCGAGATCGCACTGTGGTTCCCGGCCCTCGCCGGTAACTAGTCCACCCACGGTGGCGGCCGTTCTGCTGGCGCCCCGGTGTCGTGCGGAAACCGTCCGCGACGACACGAATCAACGTTCCCGATATCGACCGACGGCGCCCCGCGGGGCGCCGTTGGCGTATCCGCGCACGCCTGTGTGGGATACTGGGGAAGGTTGCACCGTGCGAAACCCGTCCGGGGCGACCGAACGACATCACGGATCGATGCCCGACATCGCTGTGGCCGAGGACGAAGGAACCACCTCGCTCCGCGACATGCTGGATGTTCCGGCGCTCGAACCGCGATCAAGCCAGGCATCGCTCGGCCGTGCAGTGATAACGGGCACCGGACGGCCGTGTGATGCGAGACCGGATGATCTCGCGCCCCCAGGCGCGGGCATACAAGCAGCGCCCTCGCGTGGCCGCTCACATCGCACGAGTCGGTGATGGACGCGCCCGGGGGCTTAGGAGACTTACGTGGCCGATCAAGAGCCGCCGGAGAACAATTCCATCGAATCCGCGGACGTCGTCGCCGACGGCACCGAGGTACCGAACCTGCCCGCGAAAATTCGCGTGCACGCGCTCGCCAAGATGCTGGGACTCACCAGCAAGCAGGTGATCGCAAAGGCCACCGAACTCGGGACTGCGCTCAGCAGTGCGCACGCCACGCTGCACCGCGACGCCGCCCGAGAGGTGTACGCCGCACTGAGCGGCGCTTCCGAGCCGGTCGCTCCTGACGGACGCACCGAGGCTCAGGCACCTGAGGCCCAGGCACCCGAGGATCCGGCCGCCGAGGCGCCGGGCGACACGACGCTCGCGCACATCGAAGAGCCGGTGCTCTCCCCGGAGCCGAAGGTCGCGGACAAGGACGAGCCCGTCCAGGAGACGTCGATCGGTGGACCCACCGGTCTGTTCACATCCCCGGAACAGCACACCCCGTTGTTCGCGCCGCCGGAGCCGGTAGCCGACACGGTCGCCGCACCGCTGTTCCTGCAACCGGTCGCGCCCGCGCCTGCGGACGAGGACGCCGACGACGAACCGGTTCGTCCGCGCCGCCGCCGCGCCCGCCGAGGCGCAGCGGCGAAGGACATCGACGAGCAGACCGTCGAGAAGAACGCAGAGAAGACCGCAGAGAAGACTTCCGGGAAAGCATCCGAGACCACGTCCGACAAGGTCGCCGGAGCCGAGGCGCCGGCCGAGCAGGTCGACGAGGCGCCCGCCCGCGATACGGGCTCCGACGGCGGCCGGGCCCAGGGCCCGGACGATGACGATCAGGACGAGCATCCCCGTCGCCGCCGCCGTGGACGTCGTGGCCGTGGCCGTGGACGCGGTGACAGCGGCGAGAACGATCAGCACGACGACACCTCCTCCGAACACGAGGAGAAGAGCGGCAAGGACGACGACCGGACCGAGACCGGTCCCGCGGCCGACTCGGGCGACGACCGGCACGGCAAGCCGGCTGCCGCAGACGAGGAACCGTCGGACCAGACCAAGACGGACCAGAACAAGTCGGACCACGCCGACTCGGACGACGACTCCGAGGACGACGAGCACAGCGACGGCACGTCGCGTCGCCGTCGCCGCCGTCGTCGCCGCCGCGGATCGGCCGATTCCGACACCGACACGTCGGGCGACGACGATGCAGTTCCCACCGTCGTGCACGAGCGGGAGCCGCGGCCCAAGGCGCGCGTCAAGGACGAGGTGCAGGGCATCAGCGGCTCGACGCGCCTCGAAGCCAAGCGACAGCGTCGCCGGGACGGTCGGGAAGCCGGCCGTCGCCGTCCCCCGATCCTCACCGAGTCGGAGTTCCTGGCACGCCGTGAGTCCGTGGACCGGGTCATGGTGGTCCGCGAGCGCACCTCCGGTGCCCATGCGGGAATGACGCAGGTCGCCGTGCTCGAAGACGGCATCCTCGTCGAGCACTTCGTCACGACCTCCGGGTCGGCGTCGATGGTCGGCAACATCTACCTCGGTCGCGTGCAGAACGTGCTGCCGTCCATGGAAGCCGCCTTCATCGACATCGGACGCGGCCGCAACGGCGTGCTCTACGCCGGTGAGGTCAACTGGGAGGCTGCCGGCCTGGGAGGAAACTCCCGCAAGATCGAGCAGGCGCTCAAGCCGGGCGACATGGTGGTGGTCCAGGTCAGCAAGGACCCCGTCGGCCACAAGGGCGCGCGTCTGACCACCCAGATCAGCCTGGCCGGCCGATTCCTCGTCTACGTCCCGGGTGGATCGTCGACCGGGATCAGCCGGAAGCTGCCGGACACCGAGCGCAAGCGGCTCAAGGACATCCTGCGGGAGATCGTTCCGGCAGAAGCCGGGGTCATCATCCGCACCGCTGCGGAAGGCGTCAGCGAGGACGAACTGGCGCACGACGTGACCCGTCTGCAGTCGCAGTGGGACACGATCAGCGCCCAGGCCGACAAGGTGCAGGCCGAGGCCTCCGGGCAGCCGAAGGCGCTGTACGAGGAGCCCGACCTTCTTGTGAAGGTCGTCCGCGACCTGTTCAACGAGGACTTCTCGAAGCTGGTCATCGAGGGCGACAACGCCTGGAACACGGTCGAGTCCTACATCCGCACGGTCGCACCCGACCTGCTGCCGCGCGTGGAGCGGTACCGCTCCAACAACTCGGTGGACGTGTTCGGTGCTCACCGCATCGACGAACAGCTGGCGAAGGCGCTCGATCGTAAGGTGTGGTTGCCCTCGGGCGGCACGCTCGTGATCGACCGCACCGAAGCAATGACCGTCGTCGACGTCAACACGGGCAAGTTCACCGGCTCGGGCGGCAACCTCGAGGAAACCGTCACCCGCAACAACATCGAAGCGGCGGAAGAGATCGTCCGTCAGATGCGGCTGCGCGACATCGGCGGCATGATCGTGGTCGACTTCATCGACATGGTGCTCGAGTCCAACCGCGACCTGGTGCTGCGCCGTCTCACCGAAGCCCTCGGACGGGACCGCACCCGCCATCAGGTGTCGGAAGTCACCTCACTGGGCTTGGTGCAGATGACGCGCAAGCGTCTCGGTACCGGTTTGGTCGAGGCGTTTTCCACCACTTGTGAGCACTGCAACGGACGCGGCATCATCGTGCACTCGGAGCCGATCGAGTCCAAGCCGCACGAGGAGTCGACGCGTTCGCAGAGCGGCGGTTCGCGGCGCAAGCGGGGGCGCGACAAGAGTGCTCCGGAACCCGTCGCCGAGGTGGTCGTGGAAGAGACCGTCGCCCCGGCACCCTCGCAGGAGGAGCTGGCCAGGCGCGCGGCTCATCCTGTGGCGCTCGCCATGGCCTCGCACCACCCGGAGCACAGCGATTCCGACTCCGCTGATGCTGCTGTGGCCGACTCCGCTGATGCTGCTGTGGCCGACTCCACCGACGCTCCTGTCGCCGAGTCCGCGCACGCGGGAGCAGACGCTCCGGCGGCGCAGACACCGGCCGGCCAGGAGGCCGACCCGGTGAAGATCTCCGAGCCGTTGCGGGCAGCCGATCCCGGCCGGATCGCCGACGCCGCCCGGAGCGAATCCGGCACCGGAGAGGACGCGACTACGGTCACGACCCCTGCGGACGAGCCGGAGGAGGTCGCGGAGGAGATCGCTGCCGCCGAGGCTGCGGTCGCGAAGGCGGCCCCGAAGAGTGTTGAGGCGGAGAAGGTTTCCGCGCCGGAATCCGACTCGGAGCCCGCTCCCCGTCGTCGTCGCGCGCGCCGTGTGGCACGCCCGGCAGCACCTGCCGGGGACGCGGACGCCGCTGCGACGGTGTTCGTCCTGCCGGCCCCGGCCGCCGACTCGACGCCGGTGACGCCTCCGGCCACCACGCCGGTGTCGACGCCCGAGGACGCGTCTCCGCGCGCCGACGAACCTGCCGTCAAGGTGGTCCGCAGGACACGTTCACGGCGGGCTGCGGGACGCCCCGCGGGTCCGCCCGTAGACGCCGAAGCATGACGGGTCTCCCCGGACCGGCAGAGACCGGTCCGGGGAGCTCGGCCCGGTTTGACCCTGGCCGCCACTTTCCCGTAATCTTGTTCAGTCGCTACTCGGCGATACTGCCCAGCCGCGCCTGGACTCAGGATGGCGGCGGGACCGAGTAAGCACCATACAGACCAGTCGCGACCGCAAGACTGTGGCGCGAGCACGTTCGAAGAAGCAAGGGGTAGCCGTCCGATGGCAACGTACGCGATCGTCAAGACCGGCGGTAAGCAGTACAAGGTCGCTGAAGGCGACCTCGTCAAGGTCGAGAAGATCGAGGGTGAGCCCGGCGCTGCTGTCTCGCTTGCTCCGGTCCTCGTCGTCGACGGATCCGAGCTGACCACCGACGCCGACAAACTGGCGAAGGTATCGGTCACCGCCGAGATCGTCGAGCAAACCAAGGGCCCGAAGATCCACATCCACAAGTTCAAGAACAAGACCGGGTACCACAAGCGCCAGGGTCACCGTCAGAAGCTGACGGTCGTCAAGGTCACCGGCATCAAGTAACTCGAGCTTCGAGCTTCAACCCCCAGGAGGGTTCGTCATGGCACACAAGAAGGGTGCATCAAGCTCCCGTAACGGTCGCGATTCGAACGCCCAGCGCCTCGGCGTCAAGCGTTTCGGCGGCCAGTCCGTCAGCGCCGGTGAGATCCTCGTGCGTCAGCGCGGCACCCACTTCCACCCCGGTGTGAACGTGGGACGCGGCGGCGACGACACGCTGTTCGCCCTCGAAGCGGGTGCTGTCGAGTTCGGCACCAAGCGTGGACGCAAGACGGTCAACATCGTCCCGGTCGCGGCAGACGCCTGATCTGCCGTCCGAACAGGACACTGCGAGGGTTTCCTCGCGACATACTCCCAATAGGGGCGGGCCAGGGTCGCACACACCCTGTCCCGCCCTTGTTGGTTTTCCACACAGCACGTTTCGCCAGTACATATCGGGAAGCTTCGCCAGTTCTCGCACGGAAAGAGGTCCATCCATGTCCCGCTTCATCGACCGGGTTGTGCTGCACGTCAGCGCCGGTAAGGGTGGCAACGGTTGCGCCTCCGTCCATCGCGAGAAGTTCAAGCCCCTCGGCGGCCCCGACGGCGGCAACGGAGGAAACGGCGGTGACGTCGTCCTCGAGGTGAGCGGCAACGTCCACACGCTGCTCGACTTCCACTTCCACCAGCACGCGAAGGCAACCAACGGCACGCAGGGTGCCGGTGGCAACCGCAGCGGTGCCAACGGCAACGACCTGGTGCTCGAGGTCCCGGACGGAACCGTCGTGCTCGACACCGACGGCAACGTCCTCGCCGACCTCGTCGGCGTCGGCAGCCGGTTCATCGCTGCGCAGGGCGGCCGAGGCGGCCTCGGCAACGCGTCCCTCGCCTCCAAGGCGCGCAAGGCCCCCGGCTTCGCGCTGCTCGGCGAGGAGGGCGAAGAACGTGAACTCGTCCTGGAACTGAAATCCGTCGCGGATGTCGGTCTGGTCGGGTTCCCGTCGGCCGGCAAGTCGTCGCTCGTGTCCGTGCTGTCCGCGGCCAAACCCAAGATCGCCGACTACCCGTTCACCACGCTCGTTCCGAACCTCGGTGTGGTCCAGTCCGGCGACACCACCTTCACCGTCGCCGATGTGCCCGGACTGATCCCGGGCGCAAGCCAGGGCCGCGGTCTCGGCCTCGATTTCCTGCGGCACATCGAGCGCTGCGCGGTGCTCGCGCACGTCGTGGACTGCGCGACCATGGACCCGGGTCGCGACCCGATCTCCGACGTCGACGCCCTCGAAGCCGAACTCGCGGCATACCAGCCCGCGCTGTCCGGCGACAACAGCCTCGGTGACCTCGCGGACCGGCCCCGCATCGTCGTCCTCAACAAGGCGGATGTTCCCGACGCCGCCGAACTCGCCGAGTTCGTCCTGCCCGAGTTCGAGAAGCGCGGCTGGCCGGTGTTCACCGTGTCCGCGGTGACCCACGAAGGTCTGCGGCCCCTCACGTTCGCGCTGGCGAAGATGGTCGAGGAGTACCGCGAGGCGCATCCGCCCGCGGAGCCCACCCGTCCGGTGATCCGCCCGATCGCGCGCAACGAGACCGGCTTCACCGTCGTTCCCGATCCCGAAGTTCCCGGTGGATTCATCGTGCGCGGCGAGCGCCCGGAGCGCTGGGTCCGCCAGACGGCGTTCGACAACGACGAAGCCGTCGGCTACCTCGCCGACCGGCTGGCACGGCTCGGCGTCGAGGCCAAGCTGGTCAAGATGGGCGCGCAGCCCGGCGCCTCGGTCACCATCGGCGACGTCAGCTTCGACTGGGAGCCGCAGACCGCAGCCGGCGTCGACGTCGTGCGCACCGGCCGAGGCACCGACGCCCGCCTGGACCAGGTCGATCGCGTCGGCGCCGAAGAACGCCGCCATGCCAAGAAGGTCCGTCGGGGGCTCGCTTCCGACGACGACGACTTCTGATCTTTTCGAGGAGAGTTGTGAGCGACACGCGAGAGGTCATCTCCGACGCACGCAGCGTGGTGGTCAAGATCGGCTCGTCGGCGATCACCAGTCTGGTGGGCGGCCTCGATCGTGGCAGGCTCGACCGGCTCGCAGACGCGATCGAGTCGCGGATGCGGTCGGGTTCGAGCGTCGTGGTGGTGTCGTCGGGCGCTGTCGGTGCCGGACTCGCGCCGCTGGGACTCACCACGCGGCCCCGCGATCTGGCCACGAAGCAGGCGGCGGCCAGCGTGGGGCAACTCGCCCTCGCTCACGCCTGGGGCACCTCGTTCGCCCGGTACGACCGGACCGTCGGGCAGGTGCTGCTCACCGCGGACGACATCGCCCGCCGCACCCAGCACCGGAACGCCCAGCGCACCCTCGATCGTCTGCGCGCCCTCGGGGCCGTGCCGATCGTGAACGAGAACGACACCGTCGCGACGGCGGAACTGCGGTTCGGTGACAACGACCGGCTCGCGGCTCTCGTCGCGCATCTCGTCGGTGCGGAGGCGCTGATCCTGCTGTCCGACGTCGACGGACTGTACGACGGTGATCCACGGAAGGGCGGGGCTCACTTCATTCCGGAGGTCACCAGTCCGGAAGACCTCGACGGTGTCGTCGCCGGGTCGGGCGGCGCACTCGGCACCGGGGGAATGGCCTCCAAGCTGTCCGCCGCGCGGCTCGCCGCGGACTCCGGTGTGCCGGTGCTGCTTGCCGCGGCGTCGGACGCCGCACGGGCACTGACCACCGCGGACGTCGGGACGGCGTTCTCGGCGCGTCCCGATCGTCTGTCTGCCCGGCTGTTCTGGGTGCGGCACGCCGCCGATACGCACGGCGCGCTGCATCTCGACGAGGGTGCCGTCCGCGCGGTCGTCGATCGCCGCCGGTCGTTGCTGCCCGCCGGAATCACCGGTACCAGTGGCAATTTCCACGCCGGCGATGTTGTTTCCCTTGTTGCTCCTGACGGCCGCATCGTGGCCCGCGGCGTGGTTGCCTACGACGTGGCCGAACTCGACTTCATGATCGGTTTCTCCACCCGGAACCTGCCGGCCGATCTGCATCGTCCCGTGGTGCACGCGGACGATCTGGTGCGAATCTAGCTGTTACGCAGTCGGTGTCGGCTCGGCGACGCGGGATGTCAACGCCGCGAGCGATTCCGACGTTCCTGCCTCGATCTTGAGTGCGGCGAGAGAGTCACCGCGCGTCGGTCCCCGATTGATGATCGCCACCGGAATGTCGCGTGCCACGGCGTGCCGCACGAACCGCAACCCGGACTGCACGGTCAGCGAACTCCCGGCGACGACGAGTGCGTCGGCCTCGTCTATCACCTGGAAGGCGTCGTCCACACGCGGCCGGGGCACGATCTCACCGAAGTACACGATGTCCGGTTTCAGCATCCCGCCACATCGTTCGCAGTCGACCACGACGAAGCCGTCGGTATCGGCCACGACCGCGTCCGCGTCGGGCGCCACCTCGAGTCCCGTGATCGCGCGGGCGCGTTCGGCAAACCCCGGGTTGGCGCCGGTGAGGCGTTCGTGGAGGGTGAATCGGGAGATCCTATGCTGACAGGCCAGGCAGCGAACCTGCGCGTACGTGCCGTGCAGATCGATGACGCGGCGACTGCCCGCCTTGGTGTGCAGGAGATCGACATTCTGGGTGATCACGCCGGTGACGCACCCGGCGCGCTCGAGCGCGGCCAGGGCGCGATGACCGACGTTGGGGCGGGCAGCGTCCATATGCCTCCAGCCCACGTGGTTGCGTGCCCAGTAGCGGCGCCGGAACACCGGGTCTCCGACGAACTGCTGGATCGTCATCGGGTTACGCGGCGGAGAATCCGGTCCGCGGTAGTCCGGAATGCCGGAGTCGGTGGAGACGCCGGCGCCGGTGAGCACGGCGACCCGTCTGCCGTCCACCAGGGACCACAGGGAGTCGAGGGAAGGTCGAACGTCGATCACCCCTTCTACGGTAGGCCGTCGTTGCCGACCGGCGAGCGGGGGAGCAGTGCGCGCACCGCGTCGATCGTGTCCGCCTCTGCCGGTGATTTGTCCGGGCGGTAGCGCAGTACCCGCGCGAATCTGAGCGCCACCCCGCCCGGATAGCGCGTGCTGACCTGGGCACCGTCGAGTTCGATCTCCACTACCAGGCGCGGTTCGAGATAGACGGTGTGCTCGTCCCGGTGCGACTCGTGTAGCGGGAATTCGGCTGTCTGCCACCGCAGCAACTCGTCGGTGAGGCCCTTGAACGTCTTTCCCACCATGATCGGCGGGCCGCCGTCGGGATCGCGCGCGCCCAGATGCAGGTTCGACAGATATCCGGTCCGGCGCCCATAACCCCACTCGGCGGCCAGCACCACCAGATCGAGTGTGTGCTCGGGTTTGACCTTCTGCCACGCGCGTCCGCGCCGACCCGCGTTGTAGGGGGACGTGAGGGATTTCACCATGACGCCTTCGTGCCCGTGATCGAGCGACGCCGCGAGGTGCGCCTGCGCACGCTCCGGGCCGGGCGCCGTCACCGCAGGTATCCGGTGTCGCGCGGCCACACGTTCGAGGGCGGCCAGTCGTTCGGACAGGGGAGCGTCGAGGAGGTCGTCTCCGTCGAGGTGCAGGCAGTCGAAGAAGTACGGATGCAGCAGCAGTTCGCGCTCGCTGCGTGCGCCGAATCGGCTCATGGTCTCCTGGAAGGGGCGGGGACGGCCGGAATCGGTCAAGGCGAGCGTCTCCCCGTCGAGCACCACACTGGTGCACGGCAGGCCGGCGACGAGGTCGACCAGTTCCGGTACGGACCCGGTGATGTCGCGCAACGTACGCGTGAAGATCCGTACCTCGTCTCCCGCACGATGAACCTGGATGCGTGCGCCGTCGAGTTTGTACTCCACACTCACCTCGCCGCCGAGTTCGGTGAGCGCGGAGGTGAGGGACTCGGCCGGCGAGGCAAGCATGGGCCGTACCGGCCGGCCCACCTCGATCCGGAACGCGGCCAGGGCGTCGAGCCCGCCCTCGAAGGCCGCCGCTGCCGTGCCGCTGAGCCGTCCGGAGAGCATGAAGGCGCGCCGCACCGCGTCGAGGGGAAGGTCTGCTGCCGCGGCCACGGCATCGGTCATCACCCCTTCGAGCGCCCCTTGACGTAGATCGCCGCCGAGCAGACGAACGAGGAAATGCTGTTCGCCGGCGGTTGCGCGTGAGAACAATTCGTCGAGCTGTGCTCGACGTGTCGCAGCAGAACCCGGGCCCGACGTCGTCGCGAGGGAGTCGAGGATCGAGGCCACCTCGGAGACCTCGAGCGTCGCCGTGCCGGCCGGCGACAGATCGAGGCCCGCGAGCGTGCGGAAACCGACTCCGATCCGTCCCTGGGCCAGCTCCCCGGACAGCCACGACACCACCGATTCGACTTCGGCCGGATCGGCGCGCACGAGCAATGCGCGCAACGCGTCGGTCTTCGCGCGCCGTGAGCGGGTCCCCGCCACCGCGTTCGACGTATCCACCACGCTCTCGAGCAACACAGCTCGACGGTAACGCGCGCCAGGGATCACGGCACCGGAAAGTGCTGCGGTGTGGTGTCCGGCGCGCGAGGATGGGTGCACGCCGGCGGGCCGCACGCGGTGGCCCGTGGGTACACGAGGAGGGACCGCATGGGGAAGGACTCGTCGGAGGCCGTCGAACTCGAAGCCGACGGCCGTACGGTTCGGCTGTCGCATCCCGAGCGTGTGTACTTCCCCGAAGTCGGTGTCACCAAGCTCGACATCGCGAACTATTACCTGGCCGTGGGCGACGGCATCGTCCGCGCCTTGCGGGAACGGCCGTGCATGCTGCACCGGTTTCCCTCCGGCATCGAGGGGGAAAAGGTGCACCAGAAGCGGCTTCCCCGTGGCGCGCCGGACTGGGTCGACACCGTCCGGGTCCACTTTCCGCGCTACAACCGCGACGCGGACGAGTTGTGCGTCACCCGCGTCGCCGACGTCGTGTGGGCCGTCCAGATGTCCACGGTCGAGTTCCATCCCTGGAACTCGCGCCGCGCCGACGTCGAACGTCCCGACGAGTGGCGCATCGACCTGGACCCGATGCCCGACTGCGGATTCGATCGCGTGGTGCGCGTGGCGGGAGTGGTACAGGAAGTCCTCGCCGAACTGGGCGCGGTCGGCTGGCCGAAGACGTCGGGTGGCCGGGGACTGCACGTCTACGTCCGGATCGAGCCCCGATGGGGGTTCGACGACGTACGCCGGGCCGCATGGGCATTCGCGCGGGAAGTCGAACGACGAGCGCCCCGGGATGTGACGACCACCTGGTGGCGTAAGGACCGCGACCAGTCGGCCGTGTTCGTCGACTACAACCAGAACGCGCGCGACCACACCCTCGCGAGCGCGTACTCGATTCGCGGGGTGGCCGACGCCCGTGTCTCGACGCCGGTCCGCTGGGAGGAAGTGCCCGATGTCGACCCGCGGGAATTCACCGTCGCGACCGTCCCGGACCGGTTCGCGAAATACGGGGACCTGCACGCGGGGATCGACGACGCCGTCTTCTCGCTCGACGCTCTTCTCGAATGGGCCGACCGGGACGAGGCGGAGAACGGGGATATCGGTCGCGCCGGTTCGTGACCCCCCGCACCAAGGCGCGCTCAGTACCCGGCGCTCGGGTCGATCACAGCGACGGGATCGAGCCCGGACCCGAACCGGGTGACGTTCTCCGTGACGTGCTCGAGGTAGGCGGGGATGCGTACCGCCGGGGGGTTGGAGTCGTGGGGTGTGATCATCGCATTCGGCATCGACCAGAGGGGGTGACCGTCGGGGAGAGGTTCCGGGTCGGTGACGTCCAGACCCACTCCCGCGATGGTGCCCTGTCGTAGCGCCTCCACCAGTGCCTCGGTATCGATGAGGCGTCCCCGGGCAACGTTGATCACCCACGCGGTGGGTTTCATGGCGGCAAGTTCCGGGGCGCCGACGAGTTGTTCGGTCTCGGTGGTCGAGGGTGCGGCGACGACGAAATGGTCTGCGAGGTGCCAGATCTCGTCGATCCTCTCGACGGGGTAGGTTTCGACAGCGCCGGGTACGGGACGGCCGCTGCGGGTCACGGCCAGGGCGCGTGCGCCCAGTGCCGCGAGCATGGGGATCAGTGCCCGGCCGATGCCACCGGCGCCGATGATGCCGATGGTGGATCCTCGCAACGTCCCGAGGGTGGGAAAGAAGGCCTCGGGCTCCCAGGAGGTTGCCTCGAGGTGGGCCGGCAGTGCCCGCACCCCGGCGAGCAGCAGCATGAGCGCGTGCTCGGCAACGGTCGCCGAGTACGCACCCGCGGCGGAGGTCCACATCACTTGCGGATGAGCCCGGACGATTCCTTCGGACAGCCAGCGCTCGACCCCGGCCGCCGGAAGCTGAACCCAGCGCACGGACCGGGGGAGCGACTCGGGAAACGAGTCGGGTCCGTCGGTCCAGACCAGCGCGTCGGGCGCGTCGTCGAGGTCGCACACCACCCCACCGCCACTGGTGACGGCTCGGACGAAGCGCTCGTCCGGCGCCGGACCGACAGCAATGCGGGGCGAGCGCTCGAAAGTCATGATTCGACTCTAAGCGCCCGCCCCGCAATTGGTCACGTGCTCGCGTCGCGCGCGGCGACCACCCGGGTGGGTATCAGGCAGGTTCTTCGACGAGCGGGTAGACACCGTTCTCGTCGTGGACCTCGCGACCCGTCACCGGAGGATTGAACACGCACATCATCCGCATCGTCGTGCGCGGCAGGACGCGGTGGCGTTCGTGGCCGTTGAGCAGGTACATCGAACCCGGACCCAGCTCGTACTCCACGTCGTTGTCCAGGTCCTGGAGGGTGCCCTCGCCTTCCACCAGCCACACCGCCTCGATGTGGTTCGCGTAGTGGAACTCGTTGACGGTGCCCGCCTTGATGGTCGTCTCGTGGAACGAGAAACCGACCTTGTCGCCGGCGAGCACGATCCGCTTGCTGGTCCAGTTGCCGTCTTCGGACGTGACGTCGCGATCGGTACCGGTGATCTCTTCAGTCGTACGAACGATCATGGGTGTCGAAAATCCTTAGGGGTGAGGGTTTCTCGGGAAAGGGGGAGCGGACTTCGCTCAGGCCTGCACCTTCGCGGTGGCCTCGGCGAGGATATTGAGTCCGAACTCCAGCTCGTCGTCACTGATGGTCAGCGGCGGAAGGAGCTTGACCACCTCGTCGGACGGCCCTGAGGTCTCCGCGAGAAGACCCTCCTCGAAGGCGAGCTCGCAGACCTTCTGTGCGTTCTCGTGCTTCTCGAACACCAGTCCCTGGACGAGACCGCGACCGCGCGTCGAGACGCCGTCGAACATGTCGGACAGGTTCATGAAGGTCTGGCGGATGCGCTCGCCCTTGCGCAGCGTTTCGCGCTCGAGCTTGTCGTCGGCCCAGTAGTGCTCGAGGGCGGCGGTAGCGGTGACGAACGCCGGATTGTTCCCACGGAAGGTGCCGTTGTGCTCGCCCGGACCCCAGACGTCGAGTTCGCGCTTGAACAGCGTCAGTGCCAACGGCAGACCGTAGCCACCGATCGACTTCGACAGCGTGACGATGTCGGGGGTGATCCCGGCGACCTCGAAGGAGAAGAACGGGCCGGTGCGGCCGCATCCCATCTGCACGTCGTCGACGATCAGCAGGATGTCGCGTTCCTGGCACAGATCCGCCAGCGCGCGAAGCCATTCGGGGCGGGCGATATTGACGCCGCCTTCACCCTGAACGGTCTCGACGATGACCGCGGCGGGGCGGTTGAGGCCGCTGCCGGCGTCGTCGAGCACGCGGGAGAACCACTGGAAGTCCTCTGTGACTCCGTTGAAGTAGTTGTCGAACGGCATCGGGGTCGCGTGCACCAGCGGGACGCCGGCACCCGCGCGCTTCATGGAGTTGCCCGTGACCGACAGAGCGCCGAGCGTCATACCGTGGAAGGCGTTGGTGAAGTTGATGACCGACTCGCGCCCGGTGACCTTGCGGGCAAGCTTGAGTGCGGCCTCGACCGAGTTCGTGCCGGTAGGACCGGGGAACTGGACCTTGTAATCGAGCCCGCGGGGCTTGAGCACGAGCTGTTCGAACGTCTCGAGCAGGCGCCGCTTCGCGACGGTGTTCATGTCGAGGCCGTGGGTGATGCCGTCGCTCATGATGTAGTCCACGAGCGCGGACTTGAGGATCGGGTTGTTGTGCCCGTAATTGAGGGCGCCGGCGCCCGCGAAGAAGTCGAGGTAGTCCTTGCCGCTCTCACTGCGGAGCCAGGATCCGGACGCTTTTTCGAATACGGTGGGCCAGCTGCGGCTGTAGCTGCGCACTTCCGACTCGAGATGCGTGAAGATATCCATGTCGCCCGTCGTGCCGGGCTTGTGTTCCAGGATGGTCATGTGGTGGTCCTCCTGCGATATTTAAGAAACTCGAAGTGATCGATATCCGAATCTCGGGTGATCACTCTCCGATCGTGTAAAGATCCTCAGCCAGATGAGAATCCGGAAAATCGTCGGGCGCGAACAAATCGCTCCGGGTGATATGGGTTCCGCGGCGGCGAGCCAATGCGGTGAACATCGCGATCGACGCTGCGTTGTCGGGACTCACCGTGGTCTCGAGGCGGGTGACGCCGAGGGGGGCGAGCCTGTCGAGCAGAGTGTCCAGCATGCGGCCTGCGACGCCACGACCGCGCTGGTCGGCGTCGACGGCGACCTGCCATACGAACAACGTCTGTGGCGACTCGGGTCGCAGGTATCCGGTCACGAAACCGACGGCGCGGTCGTGCTCGTCGGTGGCGACCACGGAAGACTCGGCGAAATCACGGCACCACAACACATACGCGTAACCGGAATTGACATCGAGTACCTGGGAGTCGCGGGCGATCTGCCACAGCCGTTTTCCGTCGGCGATGCGCGGACTCCGGAAACTCAATTCAGCCGGCTCTACAGATGGGGTACTACTTTCCGTAACGGGCTTCATAAGTCCTCGTAACTTAACAAGATTTGATGTCGAATTCACCCGTTTCGCCTGGCTCGGGTGCTAAAGTCCGCGCTTCGTGCAGGTAGGACATGTGGTGTGATACCGGTCACGAACATGTAGCGTCTGGTCTCCTCGTAGCGATTACTTCGGGCTCGCGAGCGCGAACGGCAGCACCGCGTCGGCTCCGGCGGCGACGAGAGTCCTCGCCGCCATCGTGAGCGTCCAGCCGGTGTCGGTCACCGCATCGACGAGAAGGATCGGACCGCGCACTCCGCTGAGATCGGGCGTCTCCCACGCATCGACGAGCGCGGCGATCCGGTATGCCGAATTCGCGGCCGTCGCAGGGGGATGCCCCGTTCGGCGACGTAATACACCTAAATCCTGAAGTCGGCCCAGTTGTGACAGACGCGACGCGAGCGAGGCGGTGAGCACCGGGTGGTCCGGGGACTCGACGGCCATCACCGCGGTGGGTCGTTGCGCCCAATCCCAGGACGCGAGCACTGCCACCGACGCCTGCACCACCGCGTCGGGAACGGGACCGTCCGGAGCGTCGAGAAGCGCACGCAGGCGGGGACCCCAGCCCAGATCCGACAGTCTTCCCAGAACGCGCCCGGGCTCGGGGCCGTCGGTGATGCGGCCCGAGAGCTTCACACCGAGCGTCGCCATGCCCGTCGGCCACTGCCGTCGCGGGGGGAGGTCGACGCCGGGGCGCTCGAGGCGAGCCTTCGTCCTGGCCACCTCCGCCTCGTCCACGACGTCGGACCATCGCGACCCCGTGCAGTTGTCGCACCGGCCGCATCCCGGGGTGTCCGCGGTGAGTTCCGGATCGTCGAGCTGGCGGCGAAGGAAGACCATGCGGCACTCGGTGGTGCGCTCGTACTCGATCATCGCGTTCTGTTCGGCGGTGCGGGCTTCTTCGAGGCGGGCATACCGCTCGGCGTCGTACACCCACGGTTGTCCCGTCGCGATCCAACCGCCCTTCACCCGGCGGACCGCTCCGTCCACGTCCAGCACCTTGAGCACCATCTCGAGCCGTGACCGGTTGAGGTCGACACGCGGCTCCAATGCCTGGGTCGACAGCGGCCGTTCCGGGTCGAGCGCCTCGATGACCCGGCGCACCAGCGACTCTTCCGGGAACGCCACGGAGGCGAACCACTGCCAGATCTGCCGGTCCTCGGGGCCGGGGAGAAGCACGACTTCCGCGCGGTCCGTCGAACGGCCGGCCCGGCCGACCTGCTGGTAATAGGAGATAGGAGAGGACGGCGCCCCGAGATGGACGACGAAGCCCAGATCGGGCTTGTCGAACCCCATGCCCAGCGCCGACGTGGCGACCAGCGCCTTGACGCGGTTGGCCAGAAGGTCCGACTCGAGCTGCTCCCGTTCGGCCGGGTCGGTCTGACCGGTGTACGCGGCGACGGCGTAGCCGTGGTCCGACAGCAGTGCCGCGAGATCGCGTGCGGCCGACACCGTCAGCGTGTACACGATGCCCGAACCCGGAAGCTCGTCCAGATGCTGGGCCAGCCAGGCCGCACGACGAGCCGGTTCGTCGATGCGGACCACCGACAGGTGCAGTGAGGGGCGGTCCAGTCCGCCGCGCAGAACGAGTGTTCCGTCGGACGACGACGCCGGCTCTCCGGGCACACCCGACCGGACCTGAGCGCCGACTCCCAGTTGCGCGGCGACGTCGGCGACCACCCGATCGTTGGCGGTCGCGGTGGTGGCCAGAACCGGCACTCCGTCGCCGAGGTCGGCGACGAGCGTGCGGATACGCCGGTAGTCGGGACGGAAATCGTGGCCCCAGTCCGATACACAGTGCGCTTCGTCCACGACGACGAGACCCGCGTCGCGTGCGAGAGCCGGGAGCACCTGATCGCGGAAGTCGGGGTTGTTGAGCCGTTCCGGACTGACGAGCAGGACGTCGACATCACCGGACCGGATCCGTTCGTGGATCTCGTCCCACTCCGTCATGTTGCCGGAGTTGATGGTCGCGGCCCGCACACCTGCTCGTTCGGCGGCGGCGACCTGGTTGCGCATCAGTGCCAGCAGTGGGGACACGATCACCGTCGGGCCGTGTCCGTGCGCCCGCAGCAGTTTGGCGGAGATGAAATAGACGGCGGATTTTCCCCAACCGGTGCGCTGGACCACGAGTGCCCGGCGGCGCTGGACGACGAGCGCCTCGATCGCGGTCCACTGGTCGTCGCGCAAGCGGGCGTCCGGTCCGGCAAGCTCTCGGAGGAGGTGTTCGGCGTCGTCGCGCAGACCGTCGGTGGGGATGCTCATTGCCCCATCGTGCCCGACATCACCGACTCGTACGGTGGCACTGCGAATCGGAGCGGCCCACCGTCGGCGGGTCGGGTACGCGTTTTTTCACGACGAGTGGCGCGTTCGTTCGGTGAGCGGTGCCGAGTGAGCGACGAACGCATCCAACGGTTGTCCTCCGTCCGCCTGCCCTGCGCCACCGTCCGCGCGACGCGCGGCGCCCGGGAACCTTGTGCGCAGAGCCGAAAGTATCTGTCACACAAGATGTTTGCCCGACAAGGTGGCGTATACGATACGACGCCGGACGCCGGCCGCAAGGTGATCGGGATCGCGCCCGTTCGGCGAGTGTGATCGGCGAGTCTCTCGGCCCCTCTATCCTCATCGCCATGCACGCACCCACCCTTTCCTCTGCGCCGTCGAAGGCGGAGACAGTCGCCGGAGTCACCTCCGCGGGCCGCATCCGCAACGAATCCTTCAGGCGCAAGATCGTTTCCGCAGAGGAGGCGGTGCGGCACATTCGCTCCGGCGACACCGTCGCGATCAGTGGCTTCGCGAGCGCGGGTACCCCCAAGCGGGTCACTCCGGCACTGGCCGAGCACATTCGCCGTGCTCGGGCGGGCGGTGACGACTTCACGATCAATCTTCTCACCGGAGCCTCGGTGTCGACGGAGACCGAACGGTTGCTCGCCGAGGCGGACGGCATCGCTCTGCGCATGCCGTACCAAGCCGAGCCGACCGCGCGCGGACGTATCAACGACGGCCGCATGGATTACGTCGACATCCACCTGTCGCACGTGGCGCAGCAGGTGTGGGAGGGCTACTACGGGCACGTCGACGTCGCGGTCGTCGAAGTCTCCGGCATCACCGAGTCCGGTGAACTGATCCCCGCCACCTCCGTGGGAAACAACAAGACGTGGCTCGATGTCGCCGAGAAGATCGTGCTCGAGGTCAATTCCTGGATCCCCGATGCCATGGCCGGTGTCCACGACATCTACTACGGCACCGCGCTCCCGCCGCACCGCACCCCGATCCACCTCACCGATGTCGAGGACCGGATCGGGCAGCAGACCTTCCGGGTCGACCCGGCGCGCGTGGTCGCGGTGGTCGAGACCGATGTGTCGGACAGCGCGAACCCGCTGACGGCGCCGGACGCGACCAGTCAGGCCATCGCCGGGCATGTGCTCGACTTCTTCGCGCACGAGGTGGCCGCCGGGCGCCTCCCCGCCGACACTCTGCTGCCGCTGCAGTCCGGTGTCGGCAACGTTGCCAACGCGGTGCTCGCCGGGCTCTCCAGCGGGCCGTACCGCGGGCTGACGTGCTACTCGGAGGTCATCCAGGACGGCATGCTGGAACTCATCGCGAACGGGACGGTGCGCTACGCGTCGTCCACCGCGCTCGCGCTGTCCGAGGCGGGCCTCGACGAGTTCGTGCGCAACATCGACTTCTACCGCAACCATATCGTGCTGCGCCCCCAGGAGATCAGCAACCATCCCGAGATCGTGCGCAGGCTCGGGATCATCGCCATGAACGGGATGCTCGAGGCCGACATCTACGGCAACGTCAATTCCACCCATGTCATGGGCACGCGCATCATGAACGGCATCGGTGGCTCGGGTGACTTCACCCGCAACGGTTACCTGTCGATGTTCCTCAGCCCGTCGACCGCGCGCAACGGCGCGATCTCCTCGATCGTGCCGATGGTGCCGCACGTCGACCACACGGAACACGACGTCCAGGTGATCGTCACCGAACAGGGCCTCGCCGACGTGCGCGGCCTGTCGCCGCGCCGGCGGTCCCGGGTGGTCATCGAGCGTTGTGCCCATCCCGATTTCCGGGCGGAACTACACGACTACGTCGATCGGGCCGAGGCGCTGCCCGGGGCCGGTCAGACGCCACACCTTCTCGACGAGGCGTTCTCGTTCCACAGCCGGTTCCAGCGCACCGGCACGATGCGCGCGGCCGCCGGGCAGTAACGGCACAGCCGCATCGGCAGCGGGTGACGGTTCAGGGCCCGCCGATCGGGGCGGGATCGATCTCCTGCTGGGGGAGCGTCTCGGCAATGGATGCCGAAACGTCCTGCAGCGGTGTCGGTCCCGACCCGTTGGGTACCGTCAGCGCGATGTAGACGGGACGGTCGACGGCGAACCACGTGCTCGCGTCGATGCCCTGCTGTGCGCCCGAGATCTCGAACCACTGGACCTGGTCGATGACCGTCAGCGCCGCGGCCTGATCGAATTCGGCGGGCCGCTCGAGTCCGCATCGCAACACGACCTCCCCGCCGTCTGCGGACTGCCACGCCGCGGCGCCGGCCGGTGCGGGATCGGCGAGTTCGGCGCGCGTGTAGTCGCCGAGATCCTCGGGCAGCGCGCCGACCAGTGAGGTGCAGGATTCCGACTCGGCGTCGGGGGCGGGCACCGGACCCAGCCCGACCGGAGAGTTGACCGGGGTGCGCGCGACGAACACGGCGGCAACCACCACGCCCACCAGCAGTGCCACCGGCAGCGCGATCGCAGTCGCGATCAGTGCGGGATGGCGACGCGGTTCGGAGGGTGTCGTCTGCTCGGACCCGGCGGTGTCAGCGGGTTCCTGCTCGTCAGGACCCTGGTCGCCGGGTTCCTGCTCGGAAGAATGTGTGTTGTTCATGGTGTCCAGCGTCGGAGGGATGATGTCGGCAACGGTAGCGTGGAACGAACGTAGCAGGGGGCGTACCGGCCCGTATCCGCTGCCGACCGAGAAAGAGGCGCCCATCACCGTGGCAGATCAGACCGGCCCCACCGTCTCCGACATCGGCGAGTTTCCCGCCATCGCCCGTGCGATCGCGGGACGACGGCAACCCCGCACGACCCTGGTAGGACCGGGGCACGACTCTGCGGTCGTCGCCGCGGCCGACGGGAGAATCGCGGTATCCACCGACATGCTGGTCGAGGGCCGGCACTTTCGCTTCGACTGGTCGAGCCCGCACGAGGTCGGACGCAAAGCCGTCGCGCAGAACGGTGCCGATGTCGCCGCGATCGGGGCCCGGCCGGTCGCGTTCGTCGTGGGACTCGGCTGCCCGCCGGAGACGCCCGCCGCCGTGCTCGACGAGATCTCCGCAGGCATCGGTGAAGCAGCCGAAGCGCTCGGAGCAGGAGTTGTCGGCGGCGATCTCGTCCAGGCGCGCGAGGTGATCGTGTCGGTCACGGTCCTCGGTGACCTGGAGGGTCGTGCGCCGCTGCTGCGCTCGGGTGCCCGCCCCGGGGACGTCGTGGCTCTCGCCGGGAATGTGGGGCGGTCGGCAGCAGGTCTCGCCGTGCTCGTCGCCGGCCTCGACGGTTATCGGGATCTCGTCGACGCGCACCGCGTGCCCTCACCCCCGTACGACGCCGGCCCCGCCGCCGCCGATGCCGGTGCCCGCGCCGGAACCGACATCTCCGACGGTCTCGTCGCCGACCTCGGGCACATCGCCACCGCGTCGGACGTTGCGATCGATGTGGATCGCGCCGCGATCACACCCGACGAGCGTCTCGTCGCCGCCGGGGCGGAGTTGGGCGCGGACCCGTGGGAATGGGTGCTCGCAGGCGGCGAGGATCACGCGCTGGCAGCGTGCTTCCCACCGGGCGTGATGCTGCCCAGCGGGTGGCGGCGCATCGGAACAGTGCGGCAGGGGCGCGGGGTGACCGTCGACGGCAGGCCTCCGGCCGGTCCCGGAGGGTGGCACAGCTTTTCGCCCGGTACCTCGAGATAGGTTGGGCGACATGGCTCTCTATGCACTCGGTGATCGCGTTCCCGATATCCACCCCGATGCCTGGATTCATCCCGATGCGGTCGTGATCGGAAACGTCACACTCGGTGCCCGCGCGTCGGTATGGCCCACGGCGGTCCTGCGCGCGGACTACGGGACGATCACCATCGGTGAGGAAACCAACATCCAGGACGGAACGATCGTCCACTGCACCGCGATCGAGCCCACCGTCATCGGCGCGCGGTGTGTGGTGGGGCACAACGTGCACATCGAGGGCGCGACGATCGGCGACGGCGCTCTCATCGGATCCGGATCGCTCGTCCTCAACGGATCGACCATCGGCGCCGGCGCCCAGGTTGCCGCCGGAGCGCTGATCCCGCCGCGATTCGAGTTGCCGGCCCGCCGGATGGCGATGGGCGTGCCCGCAAAGGTTCGCGACGGAGTCGAGGTCCCGGAAGGCCACTTCGACGCGAACGCGAAGATGTATGCGGCCAACGCCGAGTACTACCGCACCGCACTGCGTCGCCTCGACTGACCGGGCCACCATCGTGTCGGGGGAAACCAGTGCACGACCCGCGACAACAAGCACGAATCAGGAGCAGGAGAACGTGACAGAGCAGGCCGCCCGAGTGAGCAAGCCGTTGTCCGAGATCATCGAGCCCGGCTGGGCGCAGGCGCTCGCTCCGGTCGCCGACGACATCGCCTCGATGGGACAGTTCCTGCGGGCGGAACTGGCAGCGGGGCGTTCCTACCTTCCGGCCGGGGCCGATGTCTTGCGGGCATTCGCGCAACCCTTCGACGAGGTGCGGGTGCTCATCGTCGGACAGGATCCGTATCCGACTCCGGGACATGCTGTGGGGCTGAGCTTTTCGGTGGATCCGGCGGTACGGCCCATTCCCCGCAGCCTGACCAATATCTATCGCGAGTACACCGAGGATCTCGGATTGCCGCTGCCCCCGAACGGTGATCTCTCACCGTGGACCGAACGCGGCGTGCTGCTGCTCAACCGGGTTCTCACCGTAGCTCCGGGACAGGCCGCCTCACATCGGGGCAAGGGCTGGGAGAAAGTCACCGAGCAAGCGATCCGCGCGCTGGTTGCCCGTCGGGCACCGCTCGTCGCCATCCTGTGGGGTCGCGACGCCGGGACTCTCGTACCGATGCTCGGTGATGTGCCCACGGTGCAGTCGGCGCATCCGTCGCCGTTGTCGGCGTCGCGCGGATTCTTCGGGTCGCGGCCCTTCAGCCGGGCGAACGCGCTGCTCGTCGAACAGGGCGCGGAGCCGGTGGACTGGCGACTGGCCTGACCACCGGCACCGCACCGCACGTCGTCAGGAGCGAGCGCGCACAGCAGACCAGTCGGGGCGGCGCTTCTCGACGAACGAGTCGACGCCTTCGATGCCCGTGGGTGTGGTCGCGGCTGCCGAGATGGCAGCGGCTTCGGCGTCGAGATGATCGGAGAGCGACCGGGAATCGGACTCGGCGACGAGTTTCCGGATGGACGCGTACGACTGGGTCGGACCGTGAGCGAGCGTCCGGGCGATACGCAGCGCCTCGCTCCCGATCTCGTCGTCGGCCACCAACCTGCTGAGCAGTCCGAGCCGGACGCCTTCGTCGGCGTTGATCACCGCGTCGGTCATGATGATCTCCCGCGCGCGTGCAGGACCGACGATCCGGGGCAAGGTCCACGACATGCCGCCGTCGGGGGAAAATCCGATCGACGGGTAGGCGGCACGCATCTTGGTGCCGGGACCGGCGAGCGCGATGTCGGCATGCAGAACGATGCTCATGCCGGCGCCGGCGGCCCAGCCGTGCACAGCGGCGACGACCGGAACGCCGATCGCGTCGATCTCCCGGATGAAATCGTGGAACAGGTTCGCGATGTCGAACAGGTGCGCGCCCCGGTCCTCGGCACCCGCGAAGCCTCGGACGTTGCCGCCCGCGCAGAAATTGCTGCCCTCGCCGACGAGCAGGACCGCACCGATCTCGGGACCGGCGGCCCGGAGTGCCGCGGTGCCCTGTTCCATCCCCGCGGGGGACAGGGAAGTGCCGTGCTCGGCGGTGGCCACGGCGATCTGCAGCACGCCGTCCTCGATCTGCACGAGGGACTTATTGTTTTCGCTCATTCCGGCACACTATCCGGCACCCGACGCGAACGACGAAGGCCCCCTGCGCTTTCGCGCCGGGGGCCTTCGTCTGCAGCTCGACCTAGGTCAGCGCGTAACCTTGCCTGCCTTCAGGCAGGAGGTGCACACGTTGATCTTGCGGGTGTTGCCCGGGGCAACCTGAGCGCGGACGCTCTGGATGTTCGGGTTCCAGCGACGATTGGTACGCCGGTGCGAGTGCGAGACCGACTTCCCGAAGCCGGGGCCCTTGGCGCATACGTCGCAGACGGCAGCCATGTCGCGAACTCCTTGTGTGTCTAGTGGATAATGCATCTTCTCTGGTCTTGCTTCGCGTCCTACAAACACGGGGAACAGGGTCACCCGTGCGAGGCAACCCAATCAGCTTAGCGAACTCCACGGCGGATGACCAAACCGGACGTATGCACGACCCCCGGCTACTCTTTCGGGCAGAGGATGAACAGCGACGTAGAGGGGTGTGAGCTGGTGCTCGAGGTCGGGGACACGGTCGGCGGGCGCGCGCTGCGGCGATGGGCCGAGATCGCGCTCGAAGCCCTCGAAGAGCGCCGCCACGAGATCAACACCCTCAACGTCTTCCCTGTTCCGGACGGCGATACCGGCACCAACCTCGTGCTCACTCTCCACTCCGCCGTCGAGAACATCGGTGGCCCCGTCGACGGTGCGCTCACCGCGTGGGACGTGTCGGAGCGCCTGGCACGCGGCGCGTTCCTGGGCGCCCGGGGGAACTCGGGAGTCATCGTCGCCCAGGCCTTGCGAGGAGTCGCCGACGCCATGTCCGGGCACACCACCGTCGACGGCCGCGGACTCGCGGACGCACTGGCGCGGGCGTCGACACTGGTGATGAAAGCGCTGAGCACGCCCGCCGAAGGCACCATCGTCAGTGTCCTCGACGCCGCGGCGGACGGTGCGGAACGTGCGGCCCGTGACCCCGGTGCCACGGTCTGCGACGTCACGGTGGCCGCCGCCGACGCTGCAGCGGACGCCCTGCAGCGAACCCCTGCGCAACTCGACGTACTGGCCGAAGCGGGAGTCGTCGATGCCGGCGGCCTCGGACTCGTGATACTCCTCGACTGCCTGGTCGAAGTCACCACCGGGCAACGGCCCCGCCGTCGCATCCAGGTCACCGGACCACCCGTCCCGGCGGCGGCGAGTTCCGCGTCCGAACCCTCCCGTGCACCGCGGACCGAGACGCAGCAGGACTACGAAGTGATGTACGTCGTCGAGCGCGCCGAGATCGAGGACATCGACGTCCTCCGGGTCCGGCTCGACGCGCTGGGCGACTCGGTGGCGGTCGTCGGGGACGGCGCCGGGTCCTGGTCGGTCCATGTGCACTGCTGCGATCCCGGCGCTGCGGTGGAAGCCGGACTCGCCGCCGGTTCCCTGATCCGCATCGACATCACGTGCTTCGCGCTGGACGCCGCGACAGGCGACGCGTGCTCGGCGCAGCCCGGTATTCCCGCCACGGTGGTGCCGCTCACGGCAGTCGGTACCGCGCCGCGGGCTGTACTCGCTGTGGTGGCAGGCCACGGCACGAGGGAGTTGTTCGAATCCGAAGGTGCCGCCGTGTTGCACGCGGACACGGACTTCGGTCCGCACCTCCTCCTCGAGGCGATTCGCGCCCTGCCCAGCGGTGACGTGCTGGTCCTGCCGAACGGTTCACTGTCGGCGCAGGACGTCGTCGCCGTGGGTGTGCAGGCTCGGTCCGAGAACCGGAACGTGATGTTCCTGCCGAGTTCGTCGATGGTGCAGGGGCTGGCGGCGCTGGCCGTCCACGATCCCGGCCGCGCGACGGTCGACGACGCGTTCGCGATGTCCGAAGCCGCGGCCGCCGTCCGGTGGGGTTCGTTGCGCATAGCAGAGGAACGGGCTCTGACCTGGGTGGGAACGTGCGAGCCGGGCGACAGCCTCGGCTTGTCGGGACATGATGTCGTAGTCATCGAGCATGATCTGGTGGCAGCGGGAGTGTCTCTGCTCGACAAGATCCTCGCCGCGGGCGGAGAGCTCGTGACGATGCTGGTCGGCTCCGACGCTCCCGACGGACTTGCCGAGCAGCTGACCGAGCACCTCGATCGCCGTCATCCCGCGCTGGAGGTTGTGGTGTACCGGGGCGGCCAGTGCAGCGACCTGCTGCAGCTCGGCGTCGAGTAGTCGGTGCGCCGCGAGGGCCACCACACGGAATGCGGAAGGGACGGCAGTGGCGACACTCGCGGACCGGCTCGATCATCTCCTCGGGCACAAGACGGCGGATGCCCTGTCCGACGCGTTCGGGATGACCACGGTCGAGGACCTGCTGCGGCACTACCCGCACCGTTACGCGACGCAAGGAGCGGAACTCGGCGAGAGCCGCCCCGTCGAAGGCCAGCACATCACGATCATCGCGCGTGTCGAATCCGCCCAGGAAGTGCCGATGAAATCGCGCGCGGGCAAGCGACTCGCGGTCCGGCTGCGATCCGACCGGCACACCATCGACGTCACGTTCTTCAACCCGCACAAGGTCAAGCACAACATCAAACCGGGCGTCCGGGCGATGTTCTCCGGCACCGTCAAGTACTTCCGCGACAAGTGGAGCCTGACCCACCCCAGCTACGTGGTTCTGCCCGAACCTCGCACCGCCGACGACCTCGTCTCCGCAGCCCCCGCGCGCGTCCGAGGTGCGGGTGCGCTCGCCGGCCTCGCACGTACCGCGCAGGACGCGGCGGGTGTCGACATGTCGGTGTTCGACCGCGCGTTGATCCCGATGTACCCCGCGACCCGCGACGTCGAGTCGTGGACGGTGATGCGCTGTGTGCGCCAAGTCCTCGACCAGCTCGATCCCGTGGAAGACCCGCTGCCCGACTGGGTGCTGGCCGACCGGGGTTTCATCGGCCTCGACGAGGCGCTGCGCTCGGTCCATCTCCCCGACACCAAGGAGGAGGTGGACCGCGCCCGCGACCGGCTCAAGTTCGACGAAGCCGCGGCCGTGCAGCTCGTGCTGGCGCAACGGCGCCACGACGTGGAGGTGCGCTCGGCACCGGCGTGCGCGCGCCGCGACGGGGGACTGGCCGAGGAGTTCGATCGGCGTCTGCCCTTCGAGCTGACCGCGGGCCAGCTCGCCGTCGCCGAAGAGATCTCCGCCGACGTGTCGCGTCCGCACCCGATGAACCGGTTGCTGCAGGGTGAGGTGGGTTCCGGTAAGACGATCGTGGCGTTGCGGGCGATGCTGCAGGTGATCGACGCGGGACACCAGTGTGCGCTGCTCGCACCCACCGAGGTGCTCGCGGCGCAGCACGCCCGGTCATTGACCGCGATGCTCGGCGATCTGGCGTCGGCCGGAGAACTCGGAGCTCATGAACTCGCGACCCGCGTGACTCTGCTCACCGGCTCGATGAGTACGGCCCGGAAGCGGAAGGCGCTCAACGAGGCGGTCACCGGCGACGCCGGGATCGTCATCGGCACGCACGCGCTGATCCAGGACGGTGTGAACTTCTTCGACCTGGGACTGGTCGTCGTCGACGAGCAACACCGCTTCGGCGTCGAACAGCGTGATTCGCTGCGTTCCCGCGGCCGCGACGGCGCGTCCCCGCACGTGCTCGTGATGACCGCGACACCGATCCCGCGCACCATCGCGATGACGGTGCTCGGCGACCTCGAGGTCTCCACCCTCCGGGAGCTGCCGCGTGGTCGTTCGCCGATCGTGAGCCGGGTGGTGCCGGCGAAAGTGCATCCGACGTGGGTCGACCGCGCCTGGGAACGCATCCGGGAAGAGGTCGCGGACGGCAGGCAGGCCTATGTGGTGTGCTCGAGGATCGGCGACGGAGATACCGACGAGGACCTCCCCGTCGACCCGGGCGAGCAGGGCGCCGCACCGGCCGGCAAGTCACGCGCACGCGCGTCCGGTGCGCAGGAGCCCCCCGAGACGACCTCCGTGCTCGAACTTCACGAGATGCTCGCCTCCGGCCCTCTCCGCGATCTGAACGTCGGACTCCTCCACGGCCGGTTGCCCGCCGACGACAAGGACGCGGTCATGCGCGAGTTCAACGACGGTGCCGTCGACGTGCTCGTCTGCACCACCGTGGTCGAGGTCGGCGTCGACGTGCCGAACGCGACCGTGATGGTGATCGTCGATGCCGACCGATTCGGTGTGAGCCAGTTGCACCAGTTGCGCGGGCGCGTCGGCCGAGGCGGTCACCAGGGCTTGTGCCTGCTGGTGACCGACACGAAGCCGGGATCCCCGACGATGACCCGCCTCCAGGCGGTCGCGGGAACGACCGACGGGTTCGAACTCGCGCAACTCGACCTGCAGTTGCGCCGCGAGGGCGATGTTCTGGGCAAGGCGCAGTCGGGCACGGTGACCACGCTGCGTCTGCTTTCGCTCGTCGACGACGGGGACGTCATCGAAGCCGCCCGGGCGTTCGCGCGGACCGTCACCGATCAGGACCCGGGACTACGGGAGCACCCGGGTCTGGCGAGCATGGTGACGGCTGCGCTCGACACCGAGAGCATCGAGTATCTGGACAAGTCCTGAGCCGCGATCCCGGTGTTACGTTTCGCGCACCGTCTCCGGGAGCGGGCCGAGAGGTTACGGCGAGAGGGCTGAGGGGATTGCCGGCGTGTTACCTCTGAGACGTCTGAATTGTTCCAGTCGTCACAGGTAGCCACACTTTCCCAGGATATGGAACCGGGGCAGCGATTCGATTGTTACGTCGCGGTACCGTCGTCCAATGTTCTCCAAAGTGCTTGTCGCCAACCGTGGCGAGATCGCGATCCGGGCGTTCCGTGCCGCCTACGAACTGGGCGCCGGAACTGTCGCGGTGTTCCCGTACGAAGACCGCAACTCGCTCCACCGCCTGAAAGCGGACGAGGCGTACCAGATCGGTGAGGAAGGTCATCCCGTCCGGACGTACCTGTCCGTGGACCGGATCGTCGACGCCGCCGTGTCCGCCGGGGCCGACGCGATCTATCCCGGTTACGGCTTCCTCTCGGAGAACCCCGAACTGGCAGCGGCATGCGCGAACGCCGGCATCACCTTCGTCGGCCCGCCCGCCGAGATCCTCGAGCTGACCGGAAACAAGGCGCGCGCGATCGCAGCGGCGAAAGCCGCCGGTCTGCCGGTGCTGGCGTCGTCGGAACCCTCCGCCGACGTCGACGCTCTGGTGGCCGCGTCCGAGAACATGCATTTCCCGATCTTCGTCAAGGCCGTCGCCGGCGGTGGCGGACGAGGCATGCGCCGCGTCGCCGAGCCCGATCAGTTGCGGGAGTCCATCGAAGCCGCGTCGCGTGAAGCCGACGCCGCCTTCGGCGATCCGACCGTGTTCCTCGAGCAGGCCGTGGTCAACCCCCGGCACATCGAGGTGCAGATCCTCGCCGACAACTACGGCAACGTCATCCATCTCTACGAGCGCGACTGCTCGCTTCAGCGCCGCCACCAGAAGGTGATCGAGTTGGCGCCCGCGCCGAACCTCGACCCCGCCCTCCGCGATCGCATCTGCGCGGACGCGGTCGCGTTCGCACGGGAGATCGGTTACCAGTGCGCCGGCACGGTCGAATTCCTCGTCGACGAGCGCGGCAACCACGTGTTCATCGAGATGAACCCGCGCATCCAGGTCGAGCACACGGTCACCGAGGAGATCACCGACGTCGACCTCGTCCAGGCACAGCTGCGCATCGCAGCCGGCGAATCGCTCGAGGACCTGGGGCTGAGCCAGGACAAGATCACCATCCGCGGTGCCGCGCTGCAGTGCCGCATCACGACGGAGGATCCCGCCAACGGGTTCCGGCCCGATACCGGACGCATCACCGGCTACCGGACTCCCGGCGGTGCAGGTATCCGCCTCGACGGTGGCACCTCGGTGGGTGCCGAGATCTCGGCGCACTTCGACTCCATGCTCGTCAAGCTCACCTGCCGCGGCCGCGACTTCGACGCGGCGGTGGCGCGTGCACGCCGCGCGGTCGCCGAGTTCCGTATCCGCGGAGTCTCCACCAACATCCCGTTCCTCCAGGCCGTCCTCGTCGACGAGGACTTCCGGGCCGGGCGCGTCAACACCTCGTTCATCGAGCAGCGCCCGCAGCTTCTGACGCTGCGCTCGTCGGCGGACCGCGGAACGAAAATCCTCACCTACCTGGCCGACGTCACGGTCAACAAACCGCACGGCGAGCGGCCGACGACGGTTTACCCGCACGACAAGCTGCCGGACATCGATCTGAGCACCCCGCCGCCGGCAGGCTCGCGGCAACGGCTTCTCGAACTCGGCCCCGAGGGGTTCGCACGCGCCCTGCGCGAGCAGAAGGCGGTCGGCGTCACCGACACCACCTTCCGCGATGCGCACCAGTCGCTGCTCGCGACGCGGGTCCGCAGCAAGGACCTGCTCACCGTCGCCGGGCACGTCGCCCGCATGACGCCCGAACTGCTCTCGATCGAGGCCTGGGGCGGCGCGACCTACGACGTGGCACTGCGCTTCCTGCACGAGGATCCGTGGGAACGGCTCGCCGCACTGCGCGAAGCGATCCCGAACATCAATCTCCAGATGCTCCTGCGGGGCCGCAACACCGTCGGCTACACCCCGTACCCCGAGGCCGTGACCCGTGCCTTCGTGCAGGAAGCCGCGGCCACGGGCATCGACATCTTCCGCATCTTCGACGCACTCAACAATGTCGATCAGATGCGGCCCGCGATCGACGCGGTCCGGGAGACCGGCACGACGATCGCCGAGGTCGCCCTCTCATACACCGGTGATCTGTCGAACCCGAACGAGACGATCTACACCCTCGACTACTACCTGAAGCTGGCCGAGCAGATCGTCGAGGCCGGCGCGCATGTGCTCGCCATCAAGGACATGGCCGGACTTCTGCGCGCACCCGCCGCGGCCACTCTCGTGTCGGCATTGCGCAAGAATTTCGACCTCCCGGTGCATGTGCACACCCACGACACCCCGGGTGGCCAGCTGGCGACCTACCTCGCGGCGTGGCACGCGGGTGCCGACGCGGTCGACGGTGCGTCGGCGGCGTTGGCCGGAACGACGAGCCAGCCGGCGTTGTCGGCGATCGTGGCCGCAGCGGCGAACAGCGAGTTCGACACAGGCCTGGATCTGCAGGCCGTGTGCGACCTCGAGCCGTACTGGGAGGCGCTGCGCAAGGTCTACAAGCCGTTCGAGTCGGGCCTTCCGGCTCCGACCGGTCGCGTCTACACCCACGAGATTCCGGGTGGTCAGCTGTCGAACCTGCGTCAGCAGGCCATCGCACTGGGTCTCGGCGACCGCTTCGAAGACGTCGAGGCGGCGTACGCCGGAGCCGACCGCCTGCTCGGGCGGCTCATCAAGGTCACACCGTCGTCGAAGGTGGTCGGCGACCTCGCGCTGCACCTCGTCGGTGCGGGCGTGTCGGTCGACGAGTTCGCGGCGGACCCGGGCAAGTTCGACATCCCGGATTCGGTGATCGGATTCCTGCGCGGCGACCTGGGCACGCCGGCGGGCGGATGGCCCGAGCCGTTCCGCAGCAAGGCGCTGGCCGGCCGTGCCGACGCGAAGCCGGAAAAGCAGCTGACCGCGGACGAAGAAAAAGGCCTGGTCGCGTCGTCGTCCGAACGCCGGCGCACGCTCAACCGGCTGCTGTTCCCCGGCCCCGCCAAGGACTTCGAGAACCACCGCGAGCAGTACGGGGACACCACAGAGCTGTCCGCCAACCAGTTCTTCTACGGGCTCCGGCAGAGTGACGAACACCGGGTGCGCCTGGACAAGGGCGTCGAACTGCTCATCGGCCTCGAGGCGATCTCGGACGCCGACGAGCGCGGTTTCCGCACGGTGATGTGCATTCTCAACGGGCAGTTGCGCCCGGTGGCGGTGCGTGACCGCTCCGTCGCGTCCGAGGTGCCCGCGGCGGAGAAGGCCGACCGGAACCACCCGGGCCACGTCGCGGCGCCGTTCGCCGGAATGGTGACCCTGGTGGTCTCCGAAGGCCAGACCGTCTCGGCCGGCGACACCGTCGCGACCATCGAGGCGATGAAGATGGAAGCGGCGATCACCGCTCCTCGCGGAGGCCGCGTCGCGCGGGTCGCGATCGGTCCTGTGCAGCAGGTCGAAGGCGGCGACCTCCTCGTGGAGGTGTCCACCGCGGACAGCGCCGAGTGACACGCATCGTTGCCGGGACGGCCGGGGGGCGGCGCCTGAAGGTGCCGCCCCGCGGGACCCGGCCTACCTCGGAGCGGGTGCGCGAGGCGCTCTTCAGTTCGCTCGAAGCACGAATGGACCTCGACGGCGCCGCGGTCCTGGACCTGTTTGCCGGGTCGGGCGCACTCGGCCTCGAAGCACTGTCGAGGGGCGCTGCTCATGCCCTGCTCGTCGAATCGGATGCGAAAGCGGCCGCGGTGATCCGGGAGAACATCGCGACCGTGCGGGTGCCGGGAGCCGTCTTGCGCACGGCACCGGTGGCGGCGGTGCTCGCCGCTCCCGCCGACCGGGTGTACGACCTCGTGCTCGCCGACCCGCCCTACGCCGTGGACGAGCAGCAGATCGCGGCGATACTGGACGCGCTCCTTGCCGGCGGCTGGGTAGGGGAGGACTCCGTCGTGGTGCTCGAGCGGTCGTCACGATCACCGGAAACGGTGTGGCCGGACGCATTCGAGCCGGGACGTACACGTAGATATGGGGAGAGCAGGATCGAAATCGCTACCTGCTACGGTGCTGGGTCATGAGCCGCGCGGTCTGCCCAGGATCCTTCGACCCGGTGACCAACGGGCACCTCGACGTCATCGGACGGACTTCCCTCCAGTTCGACGAGGTCGTGGTGACGGTGGTGATCAACCCGAACAAGCAGGGGATGTTCACCGTTCCGGAGCGACTCGACATGCTCGCCGAAGCGACATCGCATCTGGGGAACGTGACCGTCGATTCGTGGCAGGGCCTTCTCGTCGACTACGCGAAGGCGAACGACATCTCCGCGATCGTCAAAGGCCTGCGCGGCGCCAACGACTTCGACTACGAGTTGCAGATGGCCCAGATGAACCACAAGCTCACCGGTGTCGACACCCTGTTCGTAGCGACCAATCCCGCATTCGGTTACCTCTCCAGTTCACTGGTCAAAGAGGTCGCGACGTACGGGGGAGACGTGCACGACATGCTGCCCGCGGCCGTCCACGAACGGCTGCTCGCCCGCATCGCGGAACGGGCCGCTGCCCGCAACGGCGGCCGCTGAGCGAGACTTCTCACACTCTCTCCGGTTTCTCGCGGTTTCTCGACACACCGGCGCGGGGAACACCTGCTGGGGCCGCGCTGCGGCAGACTGGATGCGGCACGGTCGCAGCGGCCGGGTGAAGCGAGTGATTGGGGTAGAACGTGTACCGGGTATTCGAGGCACTCGACGAACTGGTCGCGATCGTCGAAGAGGCGCGCAGCGTCCCGATGACCGCGAGCTGTGTGGTTCCCCGCGGTGACGTACTCGAGCTTCTCGACGACGTCCGCGACGCACTGCCGCCCGAACTCGACGACGCACAGGACGTCCTCGACCATCGCGACAAGCTGATCGACGACGCGCGTGCGCAAGCCGACAAGACCGTCGGAGACGCCGACGAGGAGGCCCGCGCGCTCCTCGAGAACGCGCGCGCCGACGCCGACCGGATGCTCGCGGACGCGAAGGCGCAGGCCGATCGCATGGTCGGGGAGGCGCGTGCGCACGCCGACGAACTGGTGCAGGACGCGCGGGTCGAAGCGGACGATCTCATCACCGACGGCAAGCAGCAGTACGAACTTCTCACCGGCAGGGCACGCGCCGACGCCGAACGTCTGGCCGAGGCCGGGCAGGCCTCGTACGAGCGGTCGGTGGCCGACGGTGAGGCGGAGAAGGCACGCCTGGTGTCGCAGACCGAAGTGGTGCAGGCCGCGCACGCGGAGTCGGCCCGGGTCATCGACTCCGCCCACGCCGAGTCGGACCGGTTGCGCACCGAATGCGACGAATACATCGACAGCAAGCTCGCGGAGTTCGAGGAACTCCTCGGAGGCACGCTGCGGTCGGTAGGCCGCGGACGTCAGCAGTTGCGTACCTCCGGCGTTCCCGACTACGCGGAAGCCGATCATCGCGCTGTACGCCGGCGCTGACCGACGCAGCGAGCCGGAGTATCCGACGGTTTCCTGCCGGGGGCGTGATCGCGTATTATAGAACGGTTGCCCAATCACTTGGCAGTGCCGTCTATCCGAAAGTGAGTTTTCGTGTCCTCCCGCCATACCAACGCGTCTCGTCGCGATCGAGAGGGCGGTCTGGTTCTGGATACGCTCTCCCTGGGCAGGCGCCCAGGCTCCATGCGTACGGTAGAGCGCGTCGTTCCGTCTCCCTCTCGGATCGGGCTCGATCTGATCGCGATCGAGCCAGGAACCGATATCGCACTCGATCTTCGGATGGAGGCGGTGTCCGAAGGTGTTCTGGTCACGGGTACAGTTCGATCCGAGGCTGTCGGTGAGTGCTCGCGTTGTCTCGAGCAGTTCACCGAACCTGTCGATCTGTTTCTCACCGAGTTGTTCGCCTACCCGAACAGCGTCACGGATCAGACTTCCGCCGAAGATGAGGTCTACCGGGTCGAAGACGACCTGATCGACCTCGAACCCGTCCTCGTCGATGCCGTGGGTCTGGAGCTTCCGCTCCAGCCGCTGTGCAGCGACGACTGTGCGGGCTTGTGTCCCGAATGCGGCATTCGCCTGGCGATTGCGGAATCCGGGCACGGGCATGAGATAATGGATCCTCGCTGGGCTGGGTTGGCAGCCAAGTTCGGTGCAGGCTCCGAAAAATCCAGCAGTGAAATCGTCAGCATGAACAACGAGGAGAAGTAGACGTGGCCGTCCCCAAGCGCAGAATGTCGCGTTCCAATACCCGGTCGCGGCGCAGCCAGTGGAACACCACTGCGCCGACGCTCGTTACCTGCCCGAACCGTGGCTGCGGCGAGAAGAAGCTGCCCCACGTGGCGTGCCCGTCGTGCGGTACGTACAACGGCCGTCAGGTGACCGCGCCCGTCTAGTAACGGTATTCACGTGACGAGCAAGTCGACCAATACACCACCCGTGGGCGACGAGGAGCAGTACACACCTCTCCTCGTCGCCCTCGGCGTGACTTTGGAACCCGAATTATTGATCCTGGCGTTGACGCACCGCTCGTACGCGTACGAGAACGGCGGTCTTCCCACCAACGAACGTCTCGAGTTTCTCGGCGACGCGGTCCTCGGACTCGCCGTCACGGAAAAGCTCTATCTGACCCACCCGGACAAGTCCGAGGGTGAGCTCGCGAAGATCCGTGCGAGCGTCGTCAACATGCACGCTCTCGCGGAGGTCGCGCGCAAGCTCGGCCCCGGCGGACTCGGCGCACACCTGCTTCTCGGTAAGGGTGAAGAACTCACCGGAGGCAAGGACAAGGCCAGCATTCTTGCCGACGGCATGGAATCCCTGCTCGGCGCCGTGCATCTGCAGCACGGCATCGACGTGGCCCGCGAGGTGGTACTGCGTCTGTTCAGTGATCTCCTCGAGCGCGGCCCGCGCCTGGGCGCCGGTCTCGACTGGAAGACGAGCCTGCAGGAACTCACTGCGGAGCGGGGCCTCGGTGTTCCGGTGTACGAGATCACCGCGACCGGGCCCGATCACGACAAGGAATTCACCGCCACCGCGATCATCGGCGGTACTCCACTCGGTGTCGGCATAGGCCGGACCAAGAAGGAAGCAGAGCAGAAGGCGGCAGCCACGGCGTGGCAGGCGCTCTCCGATCAGTCCGCCGGCGAGACCGCAGAGACGGACGCTTCTTCCGAGGACGCCTGAGCACGTGCCCGAACTCCCCGAGGTGGAAGTGGTCCGTCGGGGTCTCGAGGCGCACATCCTCGGCGCGACCATCGAGTCCGTTCAGGTTCTGCATCCGCGCGCGGTGCGCCGGCACGAACCGGGACCGCGTGATCTCGCGCTGCAACTGACCGGGCAGCACATCACCGCAGCGGAGCGGCGCGGCAAGTACATGTGGCTCGTGCTCGAGCCCGGTGACATGGCACTCGTCGTACACCTCGGGATGAGCGGTCAGATGCTCGTGCAACCCCCGACGGTGCCCCAGGAGAAGCATTTACGCATCCGGGCTGTCCTCGACAACGGGGCAGAACTGCGCTTCGTCGACCAGCGGACGTTCGGGGGATGGGCGCTCGCGCCGCTCCTCGACGTCGACGGAGCACGCCTCCCGCTGCCGGTCGCGCACATCGCGCGCGACCCCATGGATCCGCGGTTCGACCCTGATGCGGTCGTAAAGGTGTTGCGCGGCAAGCACACCGAGATCAAACGAGCACTGCTCGACCAAACGGTGGTGTCCGGCATCGGGAACATCTACGCCGACGAAGCGCTGTGGCGCGCCAAGATCCATGGCAACCGCCTCACCGACAGCCTGTCCGGACCGAAACTGAAAGCGGTCCTCGCGGCGGCGCGAGAGGTGATGGGGGAGGCGCTCGATCAAGGTGGAACGTCCTTCGACGCTCTGTACGTGAATGTCAACGGCGAGTCCGGCTACTTCGAGCGGGCGCTTGACGTGTACGGCCGGGAAGGGATGCCGTGCCGCCGTTGTGGCACCCCCATCGAACGGGAATCGTTCATGAACCGATCGAGCCATTTCTGCCCCTCCTGCCAGCGTAAGCCGCTCGTTCGGCAGTACGGGAGACGCTGACCGCGCTCGACTGCTGCGGCGATATGGGCACCTGGTAACGACCGGCAAGCGCCGAGGTGTGGTCAGGAAGTGCTCGCAGCGGGCGCTGGCGTCAGCACCTCGGCGTCCGTACGGAATTGCCACCCGGTCCTGCTCGCGTGCCGCACGTTCGTCGAACATCGGGGGGGCAACGAACCCAACCCGTCGGCCTCCGGAAGATCGGGCGGTCGCGGACCTGCGAGGCATCGTCACAGTCCGCAAGCATGCGCATGAGCTGAGCCGACGAAGGCTCGCACCGGCGAGTCGCGAAACGACGGGCGGCAGACTCCATACCGCGGGGCCCGTGTTCGTCGCGCGGCACGCCACCGTGACCCGCTGCCCCTGTCTCGAGCGTGGCGCGGCGTGCCGGGTGTTCGCCGACGCCGAGCAGCAATATGTCGTCGAAATGATCTGTGGATGGACCGTCTGCCAGTACGCCCGAAAACCACCCGCTAGTCGGTGGATCAATGAGGCCCGTCGCTCGAGCTATGATCTAGTTCACGGTACCGCCGCTGAGCCTCTCGCCACAGTCATCCCTTGTCCTGTTCGAAGCGTCGATACGCGAAATCGCTCGATCTTCAGGATCCGTCCCGGGTCCTCGGCGGGTGGACACTTCGGGGCAATGGATCTTGGCCATGCGCGGATGCGCCTGCCTCCACACGCGTCCTCCGGATCAGACGAAGTGAAACACGGTCGCGACCGGCGCGTGGGATGCGTGATATCGCCCGGGTGGTTACGACTTCGTGAAATCCCGCGGGGAGGGGCGCTGTCGCGATTGACAGCTGAACTAGGACTGGAGATGCTATCTCGTAATACGACACTCCGATCCGACATATGAGATGAGGATGAGAGATGGCCTACGTCATCACCGAGAGCTGCATCGACGAGACCGACAAGTCGTGTATGGAAGAGTGCCCTGTCGATTGCATCTATGAAGGCGACAGGATGATGTACATCCATCCTGACGAATGCGTTGACTGCGGGCGTTGCGAGCCCGCATGCCCGGTCATGTCGATCTTCCACGAAGAGGACGTCCCTGAGGAACGTCAGGGGTTCGTGGCAGTCAACGCAGAGTTCTTCGCCTCGCTCGGATCTCCCGGCGGCGCAAGGAAGGTCGGCGCTACCGGCGTCGACCACCCGGCTGTCACCGCGTGGGATCGGTCAGGAGACGTCCGGGAAGCCGGGAAATGACAGGTACCACGGTAGTCGACCTGCTCGTCCTCGGCGCCGGCCCCGCCGGGCTCTACGCAACCTACTACGCGGGCTTCAGGGGAATGCGTGTGGCGCTGGTAGATTCACTCCCTCAAGTGGGGGGGCAGGTAGCCGCGCTGTATCCCGAGAAGCTCGTGTACGACATAGCCGGGTTTACCGCGGTCAAGGGCCAGGAGCTCGTCGACGGGTTGCGCGAGCAGGCACTGCAAGCACAACCCGTACTCATGCTCGGGCACACCGCCGCAAAACTCGAAACCCGTGACTGTGGGATCACCGTCGAGACCGACCTCGGCGCCCGCATCGAGGCCGCCGCACTCCTGATCACCGGTGGCGTCGGAAGCTTCGTTCCCCGTGAGCTTCCCGTGGGTAACGATTACCTCGGACGCGGCCTGCGCTACTTCGTTCCCAGGCTCGACGAACTTGCGGGCGAGGATGTGGTCGTAGTGGGCGGCGGTGACTCGGCGGTCGATTGGGCTCTTGCCCTCGAGCAGGTGGCCGCATCGGTGACTCTGGTGCACCGTCGCCCGGTGTTCCGCGCACACGAGCGTTCGGTTGCGGCACTGGGGAATTCGGGTGTGAGAGTTCTGACACCCCACGAGGTGGTCGCAATCGGCGGAGAGAACCGTGTCGAGTCGGTGACCGTACGTGCCCGCGGGGACGAGCCGGTCACGCTCGCCGCCGGCGCTGTCGTGGCCGCGCTCGGCTTCATCGCCGATCTCGGACCCCTCGACTCGTGGGGTCTCGAACAGGACAAACGACGGATCGTCGTCAATCGATATCAGCAGACCTCCCTGCCCCGCGTCTATGCCGCGGGCGACATCAGCGAATATCCAGGGAAGGTGCGGTTGATGAGCGTCGGTTTCGGAGAAGCGGCCGCGGCAGTGAACAATCTTGCTCCGCTGGTGAACCCGGCTCTGTCGACGACTCCCGGGCATTCCTCCGACCGGTGAGGCACGCCGGACTCGGGCGGCCTCACCGGAAGGTGCTCAGACCCGCCCGAGTTCGGCCGACAGGTTCTCCGCCGACTTGACGAGGGCATTCGCCTGTTGCTCGGTATCGGACTCTCCGGGGGCAGCAATGGACAGTACTGCGAGCGTGGCAACGACGCGACCGCCCTGGAACACGGGCGCCGCGAGAGTTCGGATGCCGTTGACAACAGGAGATTTCACCGACACGCGAGTCTCCCGAATCGACTCGAGTTCGCTGGCGAAGTCGGGATTGGTACGGATCTCCCGGCGCAGCATGGGGACCTCGTCCGACGGCAAGAATGCGCAGAAAACCCGGCCCTGGGCCGACGCCGTCGGCGACAGGCGCGCCCCTACGCTGACGGTGATGCGCGCGACCGCGTCGGTGCGGTCGGTGGCCGCCACGACGATCGGGCTTTCCCCGTCCCACACCGACAAGACAACGGTTTCCTGGACTTCGCGCAGGAGCGATTCCATGAACGGTTCGGCGATGCGGACCACCGGCAACCCCGAGCGTGCCGCCGCGGCAAGCGCGAGGACCTGTGGGCCGAGGGTATAGACGCTTTCGGCGGGATCGAAGCGCAGCAGGTTCGCCGCGCGCAGCGCCTTGGTGTACCGATGTGCGGTCGCCTTGCTCGTGCCGAGCACCGCCGTGATCTCGTTGAGCGTCAACCGTGGGCGCGCCCCGGTGAACGAACCGAGGATTGTCGCTGCGCGTTCGACCGCCTGGATAGCAGGCGCGCCCTTGTCGTCCTCAGCCACCGCTACTGTCCCTCCGTGTTGTGGCCGGTGAGCCATTCGGCACCGGCGTGGGCGTAGATCTGCGCGTAACGCAGCAACTCGGTCACCTTCACCGCGTCGACGTCCGGGTCGTCTCCGGTCGCGATTGCGGTCGGTCCGGTGCGCACAGTGTCGACGCCGTATTCCCGGAACACCGTACCGTCTGTCGACCCGGTCCATCCCGCTATGTGCGGTGGCGGCGAGCCTGTGTGGATTGTCCATGCCCGGCCCACCAGGCCGACGACGGGCGCTCCCGCCGACGTGCAGCCGCCCGGTTGGTGCGGTCCCCGGTCGATCGCGATCCGGCACGACGCGAGGGGCCCGTCGGCCAGGTCGAGGCGAAGGATCCCGCGGAGCGCGTCGGTCAGTCGTGTCGGATCGTCACCGGGCACGGTGACCAGGTAGATGTGGACATCCAGGACGGCGGGCAGCAGGTCGGGTTTGTCGACTGCCCCGCAGCGGACGCTGCCGACGCCGGCTTCCCGTGCGGTCTGCCCGACCCGGCTGTCCGGCGCGAGCACGACCTCGGTTCGCCACCGTTCGACAGCGGCGAGTACCACGCCGGCGTGTATCGCGAGTCCGCCTGGGGGCGTCGCCCGGTCACGGGACAGTACTGCGCCGCGTGTCGTGCTCACCCGGACCCGCAGGTAAACCGCGCCGGGCTCGTCGTGAAGTACTCCCTCGGCACCCCCTTTCGCGATGATCGCGGCTTCGGGAATGCCGTGCCGTGCCAGATAACTGCGGACTCCTCCGCCGTGCTCACCGGTACCGTCCCGGTGGGTGCCGCCCCGGGCGAGTAGAAGGGTGAGGCGCCCCGTATCGGAAGCGTGCTTCGCCGCGGCAGCGAAACCCACGATTGCGGCCGCGGCGGGGGCCCGTGCGACCGACAGACCGAATCCTCGGAACTCGTTTCCGTCGTCGGTCAGACCCGTGGGCGCCGGCCGGTCGTGGCCGGTGACCGGGGAGTCGCGTGCCGGGTCACCGGTGAGCGACGTGTCGAGGTGGGAGTAGAGGACCAGGGTCGGTCCGGTGCCCACACTGCACACGATGTTGCCGTCGTCGATCGTGAACGCGAGCGATGGCCAACGCGCGCGGGCCCATGTGGCGACCGCGTGGGCCGAACCGGATTCGCCGCCGTGTGGTGCGTGCTTGTCGGTGAGCGCCCTGAGCGCACCGGCGAGGTCAGTGCGCCCAGGTGCGGTCATCAGAAGTGGCTCTCCACACGTCGATGTTGCGGGGATCCCTCTTGAGACGCCGAGGGCGGTGCGTCTCGTGCTCCTCGGGTGTGAAGATGCGATGCCCGTCGCACAGTTCGTAACGGGGGCCGTGCCTTTCGTCGTACAGGTAGAAGGCGATGGAGGTTGACGCCGAGTGGTTTACTACGTCGCCGAGGATACGTACCTTGCGGTGCTGGGCGCGTGCGCGCCGTCGCATGACGCCGTCGAGGTTGCCCATGATGAAGCACAGATGCTCGAGCGCATACCGGTCGGCGCGTCGCACAGCGAGGCTGTGGTGGTACCGGTCTTCGCAGCGCAGGAAGGCCGTGTAGTCCTCGACGTAGTCGGATGCCAGAAATCCGAGCACGCCCATATAGAACGCGAGCGTTTCGTCGTACCGGTCGGTGACGACGAACGGATGGACGAGTTGCTTCGGGCGCAGGTCGGGCCAAGGCTCCTCAGCGTACTCCAGGAAACCTGTGAACAGTTCGACGAGCGTACCGTTCGGGTCGGCGACCGCGAACCCTTTCTGGCACAGCCCTTTCATGCTGTCGCTCAGTGGAAGAACCGTATGCCCGGCGGTGCGGACGCGTTGTTCGATCGCCTCGAGGGTGCTGTCGTCGTCCACGTGGTACCCGACGCCGTCGTATCGGAATGCCGTCAATGTCGGGTCGTGGACGAGTTCGACGCAGTGGTGCTCGGTGCCGGCACGGAGGTACGCGTGCGATTCATCGTGCTCTTCCAGGGCGAGACCCACTTGATAGCCGAGGAAGTCGACGGTCGCGGTCAGGTCCGGTACTGCGAGCCGGACGTATGCGACGCCGGACGGTCCGAGGGGGCGGGGCTGTGAGACCTGATTCAACGAAATCACCTTCCTGATCGGGGGCGTTCGACGCCCTACCGAAATCTTCGAACCGATTCGGACTCCCGTCAAGCTATGCGAGACAACGTTTCATAATTCAACACGTTTGTAACGAAAGCGGAACCACCGTTCTTTAGCGTCGGCATCGACAAGTTTCGTCGTTGTCGAAGCGAAAGGGCATATGCGCGTGACTATTCTGCAACCACACACCGGGCCGATCCCCGGACAGCACTATCTTCCGGCCGAGGGCGCCGCGTTGACGTGGGGCAGGCTTCCCACGCCCGATCGCAAACCGGCGCTCACCGTGACCTCGGGACAAACCGTCACGATCGACACCATCTCGCACGAGGGCCTGATGGAGGACCAGGGCCGCGACCCGCGGGCCTACTTCGCCGAGCACGGTGTTTCGGCGTCCGACGTGCTCACCGACCTCGTCGACCTCGCAGCATCCGACGTCGTGCACACCCGCGGACCCGACGGTCCGCATGTTGTGACAGGCCCGATCCGCGTCGACGGTGCACGTCCCGGCGACATCCTCAAGGTCGAGTACCTCGACCTGCAGCCCCGAGTGCCGTACGGCGTGGTTTCGAGTCGGCATGGGCTCGGTGCGCTCGCCGGCGAACTCCCGGTGGATGACGAGACCGGAACACCGGTTCCGCGAATCAGCCAGTACTGCAGTGTCGACCTCGGAGCGCGGGCCGCGACAATGCGGTGGGCCACCGGCAGTGCGACGTTTCCGATCGACCCGTTCATGGGTCTTGCGGGAGTCACCCCCGACACCACCGAAGCGCTCAACACCATTCCGCCTGGCGTGCACGGCGGGAACATGGATGTGCGGGATCTCTCCGGGGGGTCGACCCTCTACCTGCCCGTCCAGGTCGACGGTGCGGGTTTCTACACCGGCGACCCGCACTTCGCCCAGGGCAACGGCGAGGTCTCGCTCACGGCGCTCGAGGCCTCGTTGCGTACCACCGTGCGGTTGACGGTTCTCCGGCCCGACGCCGCTTTCGCCTCGGTCGGCGCGTTGACCGGGCCGTTCGGTGAGACAGACGAACACTGGATTGCGATCGGCATGGATCGCGATCTGGACGAGGCCGCGAAAAAGTGTGTCCGCGAAGCGATCAGGATTCTCGGTGAGGTCGCGGAGGTGCCCCAGTCCGTCGCATACCTGTACCTCAGCGCCGCGGCGGATCTCGTTGTCAGCCAAGTGGTCGATGATGTGAAAGGCGTGCACTGCCTCATCCGGAAGAAGGACTTCCCGGCCTGGGCTTGATGCGAACGGCGCCCGGATCGATCGTCCGGGCGCCGTCTGTCGGTCGGGAGGTCACCATGAGCTCAAGCGCATGCTGACCGCCTTCTCGCTCGTGTACTCGCGCATCGCGGTATAGCCGCCACCGCTGTTGAACCCGCTGGCTTTCGTGACGTTGAACGGCAGTCCGATGACACCCACATTCGAGGACTCGTTGACCGAAACCTGGCCACTGCGTACCTCACGGACCACCCTCATCGCCCGAGACACGTCGCGCGTCCAGATGCCCGTCTGTAACCCGAACTGGGTCGAGTTGGCGAGGTCCACGGCCTCTGCGGTGTCGTGGAACGACTGCACGGTCAGGACCGGCCCGAAGACCTCGTTCTGGACGATCGCCATGTCGGAGGTGACACGATCGAGAAGTACAGGTGTGACGAAGAATCCGCGCTCGTAGTGTCCGCCGTCCGGGCGGCCGCCCCCGGTGACGAGACGAGCTCCGTGAGCGAGAGCCTGTTCCACATGGCGTTCGATCTTGAGGCGTTGCGCCGCCGTAGCGACAGGCCCCAGGTCGAGGTCCTCGTGCCAGTGCCCTATCTTCACCGAGTCGAACTGCGCCGCGAGGCGGGCGGTCACCTCTTCGGCGATGTCGGCGTGCACGAGCAATCGCGATCCGGCATTGCAGTTCTGACCGGAGTTCTCGAGGATCGAGTCGGCCAGCAACGGAACGGCGTTGTCGAGATCGGCATCGGCGAACACGATGTTGGGCGACTTGCCCCCGAGTTCGAGTTTGACGGGCACGAGGGACTCTGCGGCGTCGCGCATCACCGCGCGGCCGGTCGCAGTGGAGCCGACGAAACTGACGTGGTCCACCATCGGGTGCCGCACAAGCGGGCTGCCGGCTTCGGCACCGTACCCGGTGAGCACGCTGATCAGCCCACCCGGAAGCCCCGCTTCGACGGCGAGTGCCGCGAGGGCAAGCACGACCAGTGGCGCAGTCTCGCTCGGTTTGATGACCAGTGCGTTCCCCGCGGCCAGAGCGGGTGCAGCCTCCGCCATCATGAGCAATGCCGGCACGTTCCACGCGGTGACGAGTGCGCACACACCGTGTGGTTCGGCAAGGGTGAAGCCGAAGCTGCTCTCGAGGCGTGACGGCAGCGTCGAGCCGGTGACCTTGTCGGCCATTCCCGCGAAGTAGACGAGCATGTCGTGGGCGATCCACACGTTACGTCGCGCGTCGGACAACGGCTTACCGACGTCGCGGGCTTCGGTCTCCGCGAGGGTTTCGCTGTCCCGGGCCACGAGTGCGGCCCACTCGCGCAGTACTCGTCCACGGTCGGACGGGGACGTGCGAGCCCACTCGTATTGGGCGGCAGCAGCTTCACGGACGGCGCGGTCGACGTCTTCGGGGCCTGCAGACCCGACGGAGGCGATCCGTTCGGAGGTGGCCGGATCGTAGACGTCCAGTGTGGCGCCGGTGGAGGAGGCGACCCAGCGGCCGCCGACCAGGATGTGAGATTCGGGGAGGGACAACATGGTTGGACGATGGCATACTTCATCTCGCCCCTCAAGATGGCGTCTCGCATGTTTACACCGTTGTTTCCTGCGTCGGCGTCCGGTGCCCACCTTCGTCACATTCCATCCCCATCCGCCGAATCCAGGAGAATCCCGTGACCCGTGAGATCCTCACCGCCGTTGTCACCGCACCCGGAGAACCGCCGGTCCTGCGTCCCGCTCTGCTCGCCGACCCTGCTCCCGACGAGGTGATTGTGCGACTCGCGGCTACCGGACTGTGTGCGACCGACCTGCACTTCGCCCACGAGCTGCCCGGACCGTCCGTACTCGGTCACGAAGGGGCCGGGTACGTCGAGGACGTCGGTTCTGCGGTCCGCGGGTTCGCGCCCGGAGACAAAGTTCTGGCGACCTTCGCGCACTGCGGAACCTGCCGTACCTGCGCATCGGGAGAACCGGCATACTGCAACGACTTCGACCGATTGAACTTCGGTGGCGCCCGGCTGGACGGCACAAGTGCCCTGAGCATCGATGGGGCGCATCCGTACGGGCACTTTCTCGGCCAGTCGGCGTTCGCCACGCACATGGCGGTGCGGGCTTCGAGCCTCGTCCGACTTCCCGATCACGTCGACCCTGTTGTCGTCGCTCCGTACGGATGTGGCCTCATGACCGGTGCGGGAGCTGTGTTCAACGTCCTCCGGCCCGGGCCGACCGACGCTGTCGCGGTATTCGGTGCCGGTGCGGTAGGTCTCGCCGCAACCATGGCGGCCGTGGCCGCGGGAGCAAGGGAAGTAATCGTGGTCGACCTCAACGACGAAAGGCTCGTGCTTGCAGCCGAGCTCGGTGCGACCCGCACGGTGAATCCGTCGCACCATGACCTCGCTGCGTTGCTCGCGGACGTCGCACCCGACGGCGTGGACAGATCCGTCGACACCACCGGCGTGGCGTCGGTCCTGCGCACCGCCGTGGATTGTCTCGGGCGACGCGGCACGTGTGCGGTCGTGGGTGTTGCGGGGGAGGACACAATTTCACTGGATTGGCGATCGGTGCTGAACGGTCGCACCGTCACCGGTGTGATCTCGGGATCCAGCCGACCGGCCACGATGATCCCGGATCTCATCCGACTGCACGATGCCGGCAGATTCCGTGCGGAGAAGTTCGTTCGCACCTACGAGTTCACCGATATCGCCCAGGCATGGAACGACACCCGCTCCGGGGCGGTCGTGAAAGCGGTCCTCACGTTCTGACGTCCGCCCAGTGCTGCACCGGGTCGACACGTGGCAACCATGGGGAGAGGGGGTTGTGATCGAGAATTCAGAAACCTCGGTCACAACCCCCCTCTCGGTGGGAGCGCCTACAGATCGACTACGACCCGCCCACCGGCACAGCGGCTCACGCACAAGATCATCGATTTCGACGCCACGCGTTCGGCATCGGTGAGAACGCTGTCACGGTGCTCGGGTGTTCCGGCGAGTACCCGGACCTCACACGATCCGCAGTACCCTTCCTCGCAGTCCGACGCGATACCGGGGACAGCGTCGCGGACGACGGCGAGCGCAGTCCGGTGGGCGGGGACCGCGAGCGTGAGGCCCGTGCGTGCCAGTTCGAGTTCGAAGGGCTGGGCGTCGGAACCGAGCACGTCGACGTGGTCGCCCGCGCCGAATACTTCCGAATGAACGGGCCTGCCTCCTGCTGCGTCGCGCACAGCGTGCATCAGCCGATCCGGGCCGCACACGATCACCGCTGCTTCGGCGGGCAGCGTAGCCAGGAGCGCGGGAATGTCCGCTCGACGGCCTTCGTCGGCCACGTACAACTCCGTCCCGCCCAGTGCGCCGACCTCCTCGAGCAACGCCATCGAGGATCGGGATCGCCCGCAGTACACGAGATTCCAGTTCCGATCACCCTGTGCGACGAGTTGCCGGATCATCGTGACGATCGGTGTGATCCCGATCCCTCCCGCGACGAACGTGCGCCACGGCGCCTCCGTGAGCGGAAAGCGGTTGTGTGGCAGAGACACAGTCACTGCATCGTGCAGACCGAGGCTGTCATGGATCTCACGGGACCCACCTCGGCCGTCGGCACACCGCAGGACCGCCACGGTGTATGCCGTGAGGTCGGAAGGGTCACCGCACAGCGAATAGCGGCGCACTCTCCCGGAGGGAAGCGTCAGCGTGACGTGCGCACCAGGCGTCCACGCGGGGAGCATGCCGCCTCGCGGGTCGGCAAGGCGCAACGCGACCGTGCCCTCCGCCCACTGCGTGCGTCCGACCACGGAAAGCCGCAGAGGTGATGCCGATGCGGCACCGTTTCCTCCGATGCGCACACCGGGTGTGAACCGCGCGGGGACCGAATCCCATCCGGTCTGGCTACCGCAGGATTCGTACCGGACGAGCAGGTCGGGATCGATGTGGAAGTCGGGCAGACGATCGAGCACTCGGGTGATCATCGACCGGAACATCGCACGTGCGAGATGCGCACCCGCACAACGATGGCTGCCGATCCCGAAACTCAGATGCTCGCGGGGATTGCGGTCGAGGCGGATGTCGTCGGGGGAGTCGAAGACGTCGGGGTCGAAGTTCGCCGCCACCCATGGGATGAGCACGCGGTCGCCACGTGAGACGGGGCATCCACCGATGCGAGTGTCGGCGGTCGCGGTCCGGGCCATCGACTGCGACGGCGCGAACACCCGGAGAAACTCCTCGGTCGCGACCTCGAGCAGGCCGGGTTCGGTTCGCAGTCGTTCCCGGTCCTCCGGATTCGTGGACAGGTGTACCAGCGTCGATCCGGTCAGGGACGTCGTGGTGTCCACACCGCCGGCGACAAGCAGGAACACAACCGAGACGAGTTCGTCGTCGTCGAACGGACGACCATCGGGGTGCTGCTGTGCGACGAGGTAACCGAGTACGTCGTTCGCCGGTTCGCGGCGGCGATCGGCAAGCAGTTCCCGGATGCGTTGCTCCATCCACCCGAGTGCTGCTCCTCCGCGCGCGGCGCGGGCGCTGCCCGGTGCCGCCGCGAATATGTCATGGACGGGCCCGGCGAGGCGTTTCCAGTCCTCCCGGGGGAAGCCGAGCCAGTCCAGAGTCACGGCAGTAGGGAGCGGATTGGTCAGTTGCGCGACGAAATCGACGTGTCCGTCCTCGATGAAGGCGTCGATGACCTCGTCGGTGTGGCGCGCGATCATCGGCACGAGTCCTGCGACAGCGTCGCGGGTGAGCAGCGGATTGATCAGGTCGCGGTACGGCGCTGCGTCGGGCGGATCGAGTTCGATGGGGTACTGGACGAGCCCGGGCCCGCGAGGAATCACGATGGCGGTGCCATGGTCGGCGTTCTCGCCCCGAGCGGACGAGAACGTCTCGTCGTCACGAGCGATGCGCGCGATGTCCTCGTAACGCGTCGTGACCCAGTGCCCTCCGTAGGACTCGGTCCACGACACGGGGCAGCGGGACCTCAGGTCGGCGTACACATCGGTGGCCTTCTCGCCGAAGTCCGCTGTGTGGTGATCGAATTCGACAACCGGGCGCCGTGTCGTCATGACGTATGTCTCCTTCTCGGTCGTTCGGTTACAGGCCCCAGGTTTCTTCGGGGATCACCGCGTCTGCGATGTGGAACGACCCGCCGGGCTTCAGAGGGGCGTCGTCGGAACTCACGGGTTTCCCGAACGGTTGGGTGATCGGGCGCGGGTCATGGCGTCGCAGCCACAGCCGGAGTAGATGGCGCCGCCGCTGGATGGAGGGATGGTCGTCGTATTCGCGACGGGAGTGGAGCGCGGCATAGTTGAGCAGCCACTGCATATCGCCCGGCTGGAACTCCATGTCGAGCGGCAGCGCGTCGTCCTCGGTGATCTCCGTGATCAATGAGAGGAGTTCGAGTTGCGGATCGGTCAGGCGGGGTGTTTCCAGGTAGTCCTGGGCGGACAGGATGATGGACCCGCCCGCGTACAGGCTGAAGACCCCGTCGACGACGCTGATCATGGGGGAGACATACGTGGAGGCCGGTGCATCGTGGTCCTGCTTGTACCAGTCCCAGTGCCAATCCTCGAACATGAGCGGGGCGAGATCGGGGCGCAGCTCGAGCACCCGGTTGTACAGCGCTGCCGCGCTGATCAACCGGCTCTCTCCGCCTCGGGCGGCTCCGCGCAGACACATCAGGCCGACGACATCGGAGGAATCCGAATGGAATTCGAGTTTCGACCGCACCCGGGACGGCAATGCTTCCGGGTCGTCGAGGGTCCTTCCGGACGTTGCGACGACGTGATCGAGGAGGTTTCCGAGCTGGTTCTGCGGCATCGGAGTGCCGATGTGCAGGCCGACGAGGAAGAAGATCGCGCCGGAAAGTGCATCGGAGTACAGGTCGGTGCGGAGGCCGCGGACGAGGACGAAGCCCCGCCCACCGTCCATGTCCGCGATCCAGCGCTCGAGTGCGGGGCTGCACACCGGCAGCGGATAGTCGTCTCGGGTGACGGTACGGAGGTCGGGGTTCTCCGTGACGAACCGCCGGCCCGCGGCCTCGAGCTCGGCGATCTCGGCCTCGTCGAGGTAATGGATCCAGTCCTTGCGGGTGGCCAGCTCGGCGCCGGTCCAGGCGGTCGGGCCCGTGACGGGCACGAAGGCGGTGTGGGTGGTCATGGACGGTGACTCCTTGTGAATTCGGGATCCGGCTTCGAAGCACGTGTATTCGGGGGCCGGATCGGATCAGGTGAGGCCACGTTCGAACGGTCTACCCAGCGCCCGAGGTTCTCGGGCTGCACTGCTCATGACGACCATGGCCGCCAGGGCCAGCACATACGGCGCCGCAACGAGCATCTGGGAATTCAGCTGCATTCCGAGGGCTGGGAGAGCGAGGCGCAGCGCGTCGGCGAATCCGAAGACGAAGCAGCCGATCAGGGTTCCCTTGAGGCGCCAGCATCCGAAGATGACCGCAGCGAGCACGAGAAACCCGCGACCGCCCGTCATGTTCGCGTTGAAGCTCCCGACCTCACCGACCGCAAGGTACGCACCGCCTAGTCCGGCGAGCAGGCCGCAGTACAACAGGGCCTGTCGTCGCCGGCGGTTCACGTCGATGCCTGTGGCATCGCACGCCTGCGGGTTGTCACCCACTGCGCGCAATTCGAGTCCCCAGCGGCTGCGTTCGACGAGCCACCACGTGAGCGGCACGATCAGAAGCAGCAGGTACAGCGGCCAGCGGTGCTGGAACAGGACCGGCCCGAGGACCGGCAGGTCGGACAGTCCCGGCAGCGATACCTTCGCTACCTGGTTGCTGTCGAAGTCGGCGAGCATGATCAGGTAGCTTGTGAGCCCGAGCACGAGCATGTTGAGCACGAGCCCGATGACGAACGTGTTGATCTGCAACCGATGCGAGAGATTGCCATGGATCAGACCGACGACGAGTCCGATCAGAGCGCCGGCGACGAGTCCGACGGTCGCGCTGCCCGTGTAGCTCGCGACTGCGATGGACGAGAATGCTCCCGACAACATCATCGACTCGATCGAAATATTTTGTGTTCCGGCACGTTCGGCGAGGTACTCGCCGCACGCGGCGAAGGCGAGGGGGGCCGTCAGGCGCATCGCGCTCGAGAGCACCACTTCCAGTTGGTCGATCATCGTGGCCCTTCCGATACAGCACGGCGCTCGACGATCGTCGTGATCGCCGGCGCGATCACGAACGCGAGCACGAGCAAGGCCTGGACGACGTTGACCAGGAAGAGTGGGACACCGGTGGATGCCAGGAAGTTTGCTCCGGTGCGTAGCGCTCCGAAGGCGACCGCCACAGGAACAGCAGCGAGCGGCCTTTGGCGTGCGATCAGCGCAACCAGCAGGCCGTCCCACCCGAAGTTGTTGGACACCGCGGGCTGAAGACGCGGCGACATCGTTTCGACGATGACCGCGCCCGCGAGGCCCGCGAATGCTCCCGACGCGATGAGAGTGGTGGCGGCGACGACACCGACCCGGACACCGGCGTGCCGTGCGGACTTCGGGTTGAGGCCGAGCATGCGGATGCGGAATCCCCAGCGCGTCCGATCGAGGAGCAACGAAGTGCCGATCGCGAGGGCCACCGCGAGTACCAGACCGAGGCCGACGACGAGCCCCGGATACTCCCCGAATGCCGGTAACCGGTATTCGGCGGGGATCGGCGCAGACTGCGGTGATGCGGTGGCACCAGCAGTTGTGACGGGTTCCTGCAGGAGCCACGGAGTGTTGACTGCAAACGTGACGAACTGGATCGCGACGAACGACAGCAGGAGAGTGCTGACGACGACGTTGACTCCACGCCAGCGGTGTAGCAGCGAGCTCACTCCGGCGAGCCCTCCGCCGAGGAGTGCACCCGCGAGGAGCCCCACGGGGACGACGAGAAGGGGAGGTCCAGCCATGAACAGCGCGACGAACGTGCCGCCCAGCGCGCCGAGCAGAACCTGCCCTTCCTGCCCGATATTGAACACACCAGCCCTTCCTGCCACCGCCGCGCCCAGCGCAACGAGTAGCAGTGGAGCGGTGTTGAGCAGGGTTTGGGACCACGCGACGGAGTCGCCCACACTGCCTATGTAGAGGGCCCGGACGACGGCCGCAGGTGATCCGCCGGTGACGGTCACGAGAATCATCGACAGAACGATCGCGATGGTGACGGCGAGTGCCGTCACACCCCAGCGCTGACGTGTTCCCGGTGCGAGCGTCGGTCGGGTGATCCGTCGGGTCGTGGTCTTTCCCCCGCCGGGAGGCGGTGCGGCAGGGTGGAGTTCGGTGGTGGTCATGCGGCCACCTCGGCGCCGCCGAGCATCATCCCGAGACGCTCGTCGGTCGCTTCGTCCGGTGTGAGGACCCCTGAGACACGGCCCGAGGAGAGGACCGCGATGCGATCGCTCAAGGCGAGGATCTCGTCGATCTCGGTGCTGATGAGAAGGATCGCGACGCCACCGGCGGCGGCGGCTCGCAACTGGGTGTACATGTGCTCGATGGCACCGACGTCCAGGCCGTGGGTGGGTTGGGCCGCGATGACGACAGTGGGCTCGGCGGACAACTCGCGGGCAAGGACGACTTTCTGCTGATTACCGCCCGACAGGCTGCGGATCGGGGTATCGACCCCGGGCGCGGCGATGTTGAACTCGCGGACCAGTGATTCGCTGTGGGTGCGGATGCGCCGCCGGTCGAGGCGTCCGCGCCGCGACCACCTGCGGAGATCCTTCATGGCGAGGTTCTCGGCAATGGACATGTCGAGCACGATCCCGCTTCGATGACGATCTTCTGGGATCACACCGACCTTCGCGTCGGTGAGGGCGCCCGGATCGGTGGGGTCCACCGCGACACCGTCGACCGCAATGGTGCCCGCGACGTTGTCGACGAGGCCGGAGAGGACGTCCCCGAGTTCGGCCTGTCCGTTTCCTTCGACGCCGTACAGACCGAGGATCTCACCTGCCCGGACCGTCAGGGACAATTCGTCGAGGCGTGCGGTGCCATCGGTGTCGCGCACCGTGACCCCGGCGAGGGTCAGTGCGGGCGGTGCATCCGCGGTCGGTGGGTGGGGGCGCAGGGCGGGCGCACCGAGGGAATGGACGGCGAGGGCGGGGTCGCCCAGGAGAGTGCTGCCGAGCTGGACCGGACGTCCCACCATCTGCCGTGCCAGTTCGGGCATGGTCGTGTCCGCGGTGTCGCCTCGGTACACCACACGGCCACGACGCAGAACCGTCACCCGGTCGGTCGCGGCTGCGATCTCTCCGAGCTTGTGGCTGATCAGGATGACGGACCGGCCCTCTGCCGCAACCGAATTCCGGAGCACGCCGAACAACTCGGCGGATTCGGCGCCGGTGAGCACCGACGTCGGCTCGTCGAGGATCAGCAACCGCGGATCGCGTCGGAGGCATTTGATCAGTTCGACCCGCTGACGTTGGCCGGCCGAGAGAGTCCCCACCACCGCGTACGGATCGATGGGCAGTCCGTATCGTGCCCCGACACGCTCGATGTCGGTGCATGCAGCATCGCGATCGACGGTGCCGCGCTCGCCGAGTACCACATTCTCCCACACGGTGAGTGCCTCGATCAGGCTGAAGTGCTGATGCACCATGCCGATTCCGAGATTCAGCGCGGTGAAGGGGCTGTCGATCCGTACGCGTTCGCCGTTGCGGAGTATGGTGCCGTCGTCGGGAAGGACCAGCCCGAGAAGCATTTTCATGAGCGTCGACTTTCCGGCGCCGTTCTCGCCGAGCAGTCCGTGGATCTCACCCTCGTGGACGGTCATGTCCACTGCATCGCACGCAGTGACCCTGCCGTATCGTTTGGTGACCCCGCGCAGCACCAGCGGTGGTGTGGCCCCACCGATCTCCGGCGGCTCCGATACTGGATTCGCTGACGGGCCGGGACGCATGATCATTGCTCGGTGGCGGCGGCGATCATGTCCTCCGGGACGATCTCACCGCTGCCGATCTTGGTCATGAATTCGTCGAGCTGTGCCTGCTGTTCTTCGGTGCCGTTGCACAGGGTTACGTAGGGGACAGGGTCGACGCCGATATGCCATTCGGTGGTGGTCCCCATCTCGAGTTCTCCCTGGTCGAAGAGTTCGAGTGCCGCCGCAAAGTACTCGCCCGTGTCGAAGACCGTGGACACGGCCCAGTCGAGTCCGGGCTCGTCGCACCGGTTGGTTCCTGGAGTGGAGAGGAGAACACCGCGTTCGGTGCCCACCTGGGCCACCGCGTCGGTTGCGCCACCCAGGTACGGGTAGAGCACCTCGATGCCCTGACTCAGTTGCGCTTCTGCCGCCTCGCGTGCCTTGGCGGAGTCGTTGAAGTCGCCCGTGAAGGTCGATATGACGGTTGCTTCGGGTACGAGTTGCTTGATGCCCGCCTCGAACGCGGTCGCTGCCATCACCGAGAAGTTGAGCTCGGGGCCGGAAATGTAGCCCGCCTTCGTGTGGCCGGCTTCCTTCATGAGGATCCCATTGGCGTATCCGGCGGCTAGCATGGACTCGTTGACGAAGTCGCGGGAGATCGTGATGTACGGGGTGGGTTCGAGATCGGTGCTCGACGGCGAGTACCACACGGTGTTCGCGCAGACGGCCTCCTCGGCTACAGGAATGGCGTCGCGCATCTCCGATGCGGCGAGTGCGACCATATCGACTCCCTGGCGGCAGAGGTTTCGTGCCTGCTCGGCGGCATTGGCCGGGTTGACCGACCCCATTTTGATCAGCTCCCAGCCTTTTTCGTCGACCACCGCCTGGGCACCCGTGACGAATCCCTCGTAGTAGCCGTTGTCGTCGAGGTCGCCGGGGCTGAGGACACCGATCAGGACCTTGCCGTCGCCGTTGACGTCGGGCATCGACGCGGCGGTCGCGGGGCCGCTCGACGCGGAGTCACCCCCGGTATCCGACGAACGGTCGGCGCAGCCGGTGAGAACTAGTGCACCTGCACACGCGCCGGCGACAAGGGAGACTGCTCGCATTCGTTTCATGGTTTCCTCCGGGAACTGTTCTGCAGTGCGGGATCTGGGTGTGTGCGCTCAGCGCTCGGCGGCGGCGCGAACCTCGGGCAGGTCCGCGTAAGCGATGCGTTCCTGTTCGAACAGCGTGTTCTCGTCGGCCAATACGAACTGGGGGAACCCCATGCGGCCGACGGGAGAGACCCGGGTGGGATCGATTCGGCCGGTGTCGCTGAGAACACCGTCGGACGCGACGATGCACACGACTTCGGCGAGTACGAGGTGGTAGCCCGCGAAGGGGGTGGTCATGTCGCCGCGGTCGATCACTTCCAGGACCCGGCACTCGAGGTGAGCGGGGCTTTCCTTCAGGGACGGGGGTGCAACGAGTTGCGAGGGAACGGACGTCCATCCAGTCACATCGGCTTCGGACGTTCCAGTGGGATATTCGCGGGCTGCGACCTCGATCTGGTCGGCCATGAGGTGGCCGGTGACGTTGACGACGAACTCGCCCGTGCGTTCGATGTTCGCCCAGGTGTCCTTGGGGCCGGAGTCGGCTTCACGTCGGCCGCCGATGGTGACGGCGATGGTGGGCGGTTCACCACAGACGGGCATGTAGTAGCTGTAGGGCGCGACGTTGAGAGAGCCGTTCGCGTCGAGGGTCGAGATCATCGCGATGGGGCGTGGCACGACGAGTTGAGAGAGCAGCCCTTGTCGTTGTGCCGAAGTCTTGTTTTCGAGGTCGAGGACGGTGCGTGTCCCGGTCATGGAGCGCTCCCTACGGGTTGAATTCATCCCTTTATGCGGGACGTCATATCGACACATGAGATGATTCTGGCCGAGTCGGGTCGTGTCAACGGCCGGGCAGCCCCTGTGGGGGAATGAAACACACTGTTAAGCAAGGAAATCCATCGGAAACCGGACGCGGTCAGGTCCTGGGTCCTCCGAGGGCACTGCCCGACTGTCTATCCGCCCTCGTCCCGCACCGCCGCCATCGCTTCCGTGCCCGTAGCCGGCCGGGCGGCGTTGGCCGTCATCATTCGCACCGCGGCGACATGGTCTGAGTCGTCGTACGACGCGCTGGCATCCGTGACGAGGGTGACCCGGAACCCGTGTTGCACGGCGTCGTACACGGTTGCGAGGATGCAGCACTCGGTGGTCAGCCCCGCGACAGCGAGGTCGGATACCCCGAGAGTCTCGAGGACATCCCGTAGGCGGGTTTCGAGGAATCCGCTGTAGAAGCGCTTGTCCACGATCTGCTCCCCGGGTTCGGGGTGGAGTCGGTACCAGTCCATGCCGTCGGTGCCGGCCACGCACGGCTCCTCGTCGGGCCAGGGCACGTCGTTCCCCAGCCCTCGCAACCAGCGTGACGCCGCCCACGGCCGTTGCGGGGTCTGCACGAGACGGATCCAGATGACAGGATGACCCGTGCGTCGGTATGCGCCCACGAGTTCGGCTGCATTGTCGATCGCGCGTTCGAGGCGGGCGCGGTCGGCGGCAGCGAGCCACGGTGTGTGCTCGGGTGCGGCGAACGAACTTTGGATGTCGACGACGAGAAGCGCTCGGGGCGGTGCCACACGGGGGGCCGCCTCTCCGGGGTCCGTCACGACGGAATTCCCGTCAGTCCCGGCAGCACCGACTCACCGAACGCCGCGAGGTCGCTGCGGTAGTCGGGAAACACGAGCATGAGACCATCGAGTTCCGCGTAGTCGACGAGGTGGCCGATCTGTTCTGTGACCGATTCAGGGGATCCGGCCACCACTTCGGTCTGGAAACCCTTCTGCCGTTGGGCTTTCGCGCTGGGCGTCGCGTTGGGGTCGGTCTGCATACCGTAGGCTGCCGCCATGTTGGCGAGAGCGACCTCGTCGACACCCTCGGTGAGTTGCGCACGCCGGCGTTCGGCGCCGGCGTCGGTCTCGTCCATGACGACAGTGACCATCGTGTAGGTCTCGATACTGCGGCCGTACCTCTCCGCCGCGGCTTTCGCCTCGCGGCTCACGTACCGGAGACCCGGCAGTTCGTCGGCAGACAGAAAGGCCGCGTCGCAGTATTTCCCTTGGAAGTCGAGCCCCGTTGCGGACCGTCCCGCGCAGATCAGCGTCGGACGGGGCGTCGGCTGAGGGAGCGACCGGCAGTCGTCCAAGGAGAAGAACTCGCCGTCGAGCGTCACGGATTCCTCCTCCCACAGCCGAAGGAGGGCTTGAACCCACTCTTCGGAGTAGCGGTACCGGTCGGCATGATCGAGGTCTTTGGGCCACATGCCCATCTGCGCGAATTCCTGTGCGTACGAGCCGACCACGATGTTCATGCCGGCGCGGCCACCGCTGATCTGATCGAGGGTAGCGAACATCTTGGCTGCGATCGCGGGGTTGAACAGGATCGTATGAGTGGTGGCCCAGATCTGCACACGTTCGGTGGCCTCGGCGAGGCCGGCCATCATCGTCATCGACTCGAGTGTGCGTCCCCAATGATCGGTACGTCCGCCGTAGCCGCGCCATTTGGCCTGTGACATCACGAAATCGAATCCGAGTCGGTCGGCCGCTACCGCCGCGTCTCGGTTGTACCCGTACGAACCGTCGATGACCGGCGCCGTGTCGGACACGATCCAGCCACCGCTCGAGATGGGAAGAAAGATGCCGTACTTGCTCATTGGCCGTGCCTTTCGGGTGTGCCACACCCGCGCTCTCCCGGACCGCGATGATCCGGAAGAGCGGGCGGAAGCTGACACGTCGACGGCCCGTCGGGTGTGGATATGTTGTGGTGGAGGTTCGATCGATTCAGTTCAGACGATGAAGCTCAGTCGTGCACCCGGAGTCATCGCCTCGTTCGTGAGGATCGCGCGGCGGAGCAGGAAGCGGAGTTCGTTCTGTTCCACGCGAAGCGTGTGTTCGTATCGTCCGGCGTACTGAAAAGCATGGCCGTCGCGGAAGCGGTGGATCACGAAGTTCGCGGCGACCTTCAGGACCCCGCCATCCTGGTCGAGGACCCGGACGTTGCCGACCAGCCTCACGGTGCGTGAGTGGGGGTTCTCGGCGTGGGCCTTGCGGCTCTGGAGTCGCTTGACGCGGGCACGGATGAGGTCCCAGTCGTCGGCGACGAAGTATCCGGCGGCGTCAGGGCCGAGTTCCCACTGGTCCGTGGTAGGGACCTGCATCGACGCGCCCGGGACGAACAACTCCAGCCATGAGCCGAGCTTCCACTCGTCGAGCAGTGCTGCTTCGGTGATGAGGAAGTCCTCGACCTCGGGGCGTCCGACCGTGCGGGTGGTACTCGACGGGGTCCGCATAGATTCTTCCGCTGCCGCGGTGTCCATTGTCGTCACGCCTGCGCTCCTTCGGTGTCTGCGACGGATCCGATACGGCGGCTCCAGTGCCGCCAGAAACTGCGCATCGCACCCTCGTCGACGGAGCGACCACGCGGACCGGCGAGGTCGTCCGCCATGCCGCGTGACATGTCGCTGTAATCGAGATCTTCGACGCCGAACTCGGCGTACGGGGCGACGTCGGCGGTCGCGACGATGCCGCGCTGTACAGCTTCGTATGCCTCGATGTCGTCAGGGGTGGCGAGCCCGCCTGGCCCGACGAAGCTGGCCATGGTTTTGAGCCGCAGTGCCCGCACATCCTCGGGTTCGCCCACTTCCACCAACTGCCAGGCTCGGACGTCCGTGTGATCGGGAGCGACCGGTTCGAGTTGGCGGATTGTCAGGGCCTCCAGGTCGAACAGTAGAAGGTTGGGAAAGATGAAGAGAATCTTCGAGGCGTCGGCGACTTCCGCCGCGCGCTCGGCGCCGAGGCGCTGCTCCATTTCGGCTCGCTTCTCGACGATGCGATCCTTTTCCTTCTCGCCGAACCTCGGTTCCCACACCATGCCGATGCGCCCGTTGTGTCCGGTGAGGACGAGCAGTCCGTGGCCCTGACCAAGATCGTGCGCGTACTGGTCGTGGTCGGTGACGGCGAATCCGGTCTCGCGCAGGTAACCTACGAAGGTGTTGTGGGTGGGCGCGAAATGGTATCCGTCCATGGCATTTTCGACGGCGAGTTTCCAGTTTCCCTTGACGCTGTACTTTTGTACGCCGGGAAGAGTGGTCATGCCGTCTGCGCCGATGGAGGCGGTCATCGACAGGAAGTCGGCAGCCTTGCCGAGATGGTCGAGCAGGTCGGGGACCTGATCGTCGAACGCCACGAATACGAATCCCTCGTGAATCGCGAGTCGAGGTACGCGCCGTAGTGAAAGCGAACCGATGAAGGCGCTGTCGTCGGGGTAGGCAGAACTGTCGGGGAGAGCGGCCAGTTCACCGGAGTTCCGGAAGGTCCAGGCGTGGTAGAAGCATTGGAAAAGCTTTGTCCTGCCTTCGGTTTCGCGGCACAGAATGGTGCCCCGGTGGGGGCATGCGTTGAGGTAGGCCTGCACGGTGCCGTGCTGGTCGCGGCAGAAGATGAGTGGGCGTCCGCCGAGGTTGCGGGTCTTGAAATCGCCGTTCTCCGAAATCTCGGTTTCGTGGCCCAAATACAGCCAGCTGTGTCTCCAGATCTTCTCGCGCTCCTGCGCGAAGATGACATCGTCGCGGTAGGCACGGCGATTCACCTTGAAGGTTTTTGCCTCCCAGTCCTGTACGACGAGGGAATTTCCCACCTCGAGTCTGTCTCCGGTATCAGGGGCAGGGGCAGGGGCAGGGGCTGCGCCGGGCAGCGTTGCAGTCATGCGGGACTCCCAATCACAAGTGGCGTGCTACGAGTGTTTCTAATGCAAGACAACATCTCGTACTACGAGATATTGAACAAAGGGGTGCAAGTGGTGTCAAGAGGTGGACAGCCGGTTTAACGGAGTCGCATCACTTGCGTAACGTACGGGCGGATTCGAGACGTGCGATGTTCACGATCAGCGCGGCGGCCAACGCGGCCCCACCCGCGGCAAGCGCGAACGAGACTCCCCATGCGGTGCGATCGACGACGGCGCCGAGTATCGGCGGGGTCAGAACCATCCCTGCCGCCACCGCTGTGTTCTGGATGCCGAGCACGAGTCCGAGGCGCGATGGTTCCGCCGCCTCGCCTACCGCGGTGAAAGCGAGTCCGTTCCAACTCACGGCGACGAATCCGGCCGCGATGAGCATGACGACGGCCAGTGTTCCCCCGAGGGTGGTACTGGCAGCAAGGGCGAGAAACAGCAGCGAGATGACCACGGCGACTTGGAGTAGCGGCCGGATGCGCTTTCCGATTCGATCCGATCGGATACCGAACGCAATCCGGAGGAGTCCTCCACCCAACTGGACCACCGCCAGGAGCGCCGCCGCTGTTGCCGGATTCATGTCGTGTTCGTCTACCAGGTAGACCACCATGAACCCGACCACGGCCAGTTGGGGGATGACGAGAAGAATCGACACCGCGCACAATCGGCGCACGACGCGAGGGCTGCGGGTGCTCGCGAGCGTGGTGGATGCGGACGGCGTGAGAGGCGTGTGTTCGCGTACGAACACCGCCACGACCACCGCGCCGGCGGCGGTTGCGACTGCTGCACCGTAGAACGCGCCGGCGAGTCCCCACGTCTGTTCGGCCGCAGGTAGCCCCAATGCTGCGAGGGCGGCACCGGCCGGGATAGCGGTCTGGCGGGCACCCATGGCGAATCCTCGTTCGTTCGCGGGGAACCACAGAAGGACGGCACGTCCGCTGGCGGCGTTGACGCTCGCGCACGCTGCGCCCGCCGCGACGAGCGCCAGTACGAGTGCTGTTGCAGTAGTTGCGAGTCCGGCGCAGACCAGTGCACCAGTGCACCCGATCAAACCGATCGACATGACGAGACGCTCACCGATGCGGTCGGCAAGCGCTCCCCACGGAACCAGCGTCAGCAGCAAACCGATCGTGCCGGCCGCGAGCACGAGGCCGAGTTGAGGTAGTGACAACGAAAAGCGTTCACGCAGTGCGGGTGCCACGCTCGGCATGCCTTGCAGCACCGTTGCGGCCGACGCTTGTGCGAAAACACCGGCGCCCAGCACCACCCACCGATAACGAGGCGGATCCTGGGCGGGCCGGGAGACTGGCAGAGGGGTCTGCACCATGACGGCATCTTGGGATGCGAGACGACGTCATGTCAATTGGAATGGTGTCAATGACTCGCAGAGTTAACGTAAGTGCCTCATGTGGAAGCAGACCGGCCCGGGCGGGATGCGATTCGTCGAATGCGCCGTCTCGTACGAGTCGCGCTCGGACCAAGGCGACCAGGGCGCCGGCGGGATGCCACCGAAACGCCGGGAAGATGTCGGTCCAAGGCAAGTCCGCGCACTATGTGGAGTTCGTGTCGGTCGCGCATGGGAAGATTCCCGGTATGGCTGATCCGACTCCTGATACCCCGCCCACCGAGTTGTGGGTGGAGCGCACCGGTACCCGTCGCTACACCGGCCGCAGTTCACGCGGCGCCGAAGTGTCCATCGGTTCCGAGGGCGTCGAAGGGGTGTTCACCCCCGGAGAACTGCTCAAGATCGCACTCGCCGCATGCTCGGGAATGAGCTCGGACTTTCCGCTCTCCCGCCGGCTCGGCGACGACTACGACGCGACGATCCGCGTCGCGGGTGCCGCCGATCGTGAGAACGAGGTCTACCCGCACCTGGCCGAGAACCTCGAGGTCGACATGTCCGAACTCGACGCCGATGCGCAGCAACGCCTCATCGCACTCGTCGAGCGTTCCATCGCCAAGGTGTGCACGGTGGGACGCACTCTCGAGCGCGGCACCCAGGTGACGCTGACCATCACCCCGGACGCGTAGGGACATCGTGACCGAGACACCGCAGCGCCTGACCGCGTGGGTGCACGGACGCGTGCAAGGCGTCGGATTCCGCTGGTGGACGCGGGCGCGCGCACTCGAACTCGGTCTGGTCGGTCACGCCACCAACCACCCCGACGGGCGGGTCCTCGTCATCGCCGAGGGTCCGCTCGCCGACCTGGAACGGCTCCTCGACCTGCTCCGCTCGCCGGGGACGCCGGGCGAGGTCCGGCTCGTCGTCGAGAGCTGGGAACCTGCACGGGGCGGGCTGACCGGGTTCGTCGAGCGCTGAGTCGCCGGTAAGGTTCTCTCCCATGCACTTGAAGAGTCTGACGCTGAAGGGCTTCAAGTCTTTCGCGTCGTCGACGACTCTGCGCTTCGAGCCCGGTATCACCTGCGTCGTCGGACCGAACGGCTCCGGCAAATCCAACGTCGTCGATGCCCTCACCTGGGTCATGGGGGAGCAGGGCGCCAAAGCGCTGCGCGGCGGCAAGATGCAGGACGTCATCTTCGCGGGGACCGCGGGCAGGCAGGCACTCGGCCGCGCCGAAGTGACCCTCACGATCGACAACGCCGACGGCGCACTGCCCATCGAATACTCCGAAGTCTCCATCACCCGGCGCATGTTCCGCGACGGCGCCGGCGAGTACGAGATCAACGGCAGTTCGTGCCGGCTCATGGACGTGCAGGAACTGCTCTCCGACTCCGGTATCGGCCGTGAGATGCACGTCATCGTCGGCCAGGGACGCCTCGCCGCGATCCTCGAGTCGCGCCCGGAAGATCGCCGCGCCTTCATCGAAGAGGCTGCCGGGGTTCTCAAACACCGCCGCCGCAAGGAAAAGGCCGTCCGCAAGCTCGATTCGATGCAGGCCAACCTCGCCCGGCTCACCGACCTCACCGCGGAACTGCGCCGCCAGCTCAAGCCGCTGGGCCGGCAGGCGGAGGTCGCGCGCCGTGCACAGAGCATCCAGGCCGACCTGCGCGACGCGCGGCTGCGGCTCGCCGCCGACGACCTCGTCACCCGCCGCGCCGAACTCGCCGGTCAGGACGAGCAGGAACGCACCATCCGGGAGCGCCTCGACCACATCCTGTCCGCGCTCGACGACGCCAACATCGAACTCGCCCATTACGAGCAGTCGCTCGCCCAGCTCACCCCGGGCGCGGAGGCCGCGTCGCAGGCCTGGTTCCGGCTGTCCGCGCTCGCCGAACGGGTGTCGGCGACAGTGCGGGTCGCGCAGGAGCGCGCCCGCCACCTGCACAGTGAACCCGAGGACCGCTCCGGGCAGGACCCCGACGAGATGGAGGCCCGCGCCGACCGGATCGCCGCCGAGGAAGCCGAACTCGTCGAAGCCGTCGAGATCGCGCACGGAACGCTCGAGGCCGCACGGGAACAACTCGCCGCGCAGGAAGAACTCGCAGTTGCCGCCGAACGGGCACACATGGCGGCGGTGCGTGCCATCGCCGACCGACGCGAGGGGCTCGCACGCCTCGCCGGGCAGGTCGACACGTTCCGCACCCGCGCCGACTCCGTCGACTCGGAGATCGCGCGCCTGACCGTCGCGATCGAAGAAGCGCGCCTGCGCGGCGTCGAGGCCCAGGCGGAGTTCGAAACCGCGCAACGCAGCATCGCCGACCTCGACGCCGGGGAGATCGACGCGGACGCGCAACACGAACGGGCGGTCGCTGCGCAGCGCCTCGCCGACGCGCGGGTCACCGAACTGCAGGAAGCCGAACGTGCGGCCGGCAAGGAGGTGGCCTCGCTCGAGGCCCGCATCGACGCACTGTCGATGGGACTCGAACGTAAGGACGGCGCTGCCTGGTTGCTCGGCAACGACACCGGAGGAGCACTGCTCGGATCCCTCGCCGAGCGCTTGCGGGTGACACCCGGGTACGAGGCCACGGTCGCGGCCGCGCTCGGACCCGCCGCCGATGCCCTCGCGGTGGCGTCGGTGCGGTCCGCGAACGACGCGGTGGCAGCCCTCGCGGCAGCCGACCAAGGGCGGGTCGCGTTCGTCGCCGCCGACGCGTCCGGCCCCGGCGACGCGGGCGATCCACCGAGCGGCGCGCGCTGGGTCCGGGACGTCGTCGACTGCCCCCCGGACCTACGTGGAGCGCTCGACGCACTGCTTGCCCGCACCGTCGTCGTCGACGATCTCGACGCGGCGGCACACGTGTGTGCCCAGCGCCCCGACCTGCGTGCGGTGACCCGTGGGGGAGATCTCGCCGGTTCCGGCTGGGTGATCGGCGGATCGGATCGTGCACCGAGCACCCTCGAGATCCAGGCCGCGATCGATACGTCGCGCGACGGTCTCGACCGCGCGGTCCGGCGGTCCGAAGAGCTCGCGGCGGCGCTCGCCGGCGCGCTCACCGAACAGAAGGATCGCGCCGAGCACGTCGAGCAGACCCTCGCCGCTCTCAACGAGTCGGATGCCGCGATGTCGGCGGTGTACGAGCAGCTGGGGCGGCTCGGGCAGGTGGCGCGCAACGCGCACGCCGAATCGGAACGGCTCGCCGCTCAGCGTTCGGCGGCAGAGAAGGAACGCGACACCGCGCGGGAGAAGCTCGTCGAGCTCGAAGAGCGGCTGCGGCTCGCGGAAGACGAGCAGTCCGGCACCGGAGACGGCAGCGGCACCGACTCGACCGCGGCCGAGCGGGAGATGACCGCAGCGGCCCTCGCCGAAGTGCGCGCAGTCGAGGTCGAAGCCAGGCTCGCGGCCCGTACGGCAGAGGAACGCGCGGAATCCCTTCGCGGTAAAGCAGATTCTCTGCGGCGCGCCGCCCAGGCCGAGCGGGAGGCCCGCGCCCGGGCCGAGCGTGCCCGCCGCAGCCGGCGACAGGCCGCTGCGGTCGCCGCGGCGGTCGCGGAAGCAGGAGGCCGGGTCTCGGCGCATCTCGAAACGGTTGTCGCAGAGGCACTCGCCCACCGCGAGGAACTCACGCGCCTGCGCACCGAATGCACCGAGAAACTGGAACACGCGCGTGCACTCGTGCGGGAACTCACCACGCAGCGCGACCAGCTCACCGACTCCGTTCACCGCGACGAGGTGGCCCGTGCTCAGGCGGCGCTGCGAATCGAGCAGCTCGAGCAGACGATTCTCGAGCAGTACGGCATCGCGCTCGAGGATCTGGTCGCGGAATACGGACCCGATGTGCCGCTGCCTCCGAGCGACGTCGAGATCGCGGAGTACGAGCAAGCTCGTGAGCGGGGGGAGCAGGTGGTCGCGCCTCAACCCATGCCCTACGACCGGACGACCCAGGAGCGGCGAGCCAAGCGCGCCGAGAAGGATCTCACCACGCTGGGCAAGGTCAATCCCCTCGCACTCGAAGAGTTCGCAGCCCTCGAAGAGCGGTACAACTTCCTGGCCACGCAGCTCGAGGACGTCAAGAATGCCCGCAAGGACCTCCTGGCCGTCGTCGACGAAGTGGACGCCCGGATCCTGCAGATCTTCACCGAGGCGTGGGTCGACGTCGAACGCGAGTTCGAGCAGGTGTTCGCGAAGCTGTTTCCCGGCGGTGAAGGCCGGCTGGTGCTCACCGAGCCCGGCAACATGCTCACCACAGGCATCGAGGTCGAGGCCCGGCCCCCGGGCAAGAAGGTCAAGCGGTTGTCGTTGCTGTCCGGTGGCGAGAAGTCGCTGACCGCAGTGGCGATGCTCGTCGCGATCTTCCGGGCCCGGCCGTCCCCGTTCTACGTCATGGACGAGGTCGAGGCCGCACTGGACGACACCAATCTCCGGCGGTTGATCGGACTGTTCGAGCAGTTGCGGGAAAAATCCCAGCTGATCGTGATCACGCACCAGAAGGCCACGATGGAAGTGGCCGACGCGCTCTACGGGGTCAGCATGCGCGGCGACGGCATCACCCGTGTCATCTCCCAGCGCATGCGCGGCCAGAACGTCCCGACACCCGTCCCCGGGCCGGAGGAAGAGGCGCAAGCCTGACAGTATGGGGGCGTGAGTACCGGAGCTTGGATAATCATCGCGGCCGCCCTGGCGGTTGTTCTCGTTGCGCTCGTCGTCGGTCTGACGCTGTACCGGCGCCGACAGGTGTCGCTCCAGGTGAAGGACACGCCTGAGCTCGACGCCGCCGACACCAAGGACCGCTCCGGCGGTTACACGGCGCAGAGCGGGTTCAGTTTCACCCAGGGGCCCACCGCCACGGCGCCGCCGCAGCCTGTCGAGCGGCCGGTGCCCGACAAGGCGCCCGCACCGCCCACGGTGCCGTTGCCGGAGGAGGTCACGGAGGCTCCGGCGCCGCCGACCACGCCGACCCCGCCGAAAACCGGTCCGGCCGAGCCCGCAGCAGCTCCCGAGACCGCTCCCGCACCTGAGACCGCTCCCGAGACCGCTCCCGAGACCGCTCCTGCACCCGAGACGGCGCCGGAGACCGTCGAACCCGAGGCAGTTCCCGAGACCACGGAGCCCGTCGAGCCCGTCGTCGTGACGCAGCCGACGACCGAGACGACCGTCGAGACGGAATTGGCGCCGGCACCGGTCGAGCCTGCCGCACCGGCCGCGCCCGACCTGGACGAGATCGACCCCACAGCCGGCCGGCTCGTGCGCCTGCGCGGGCGCCTCGCCCGCTCGCAGTCCGCGGTCGGCAAGAGCCTGCTCGGGCTGCTCGGCGGCGGCGACCTCGACGAGGACTCGTGGGAGGAGATCGAGGACACGCTGCTCGTCGCAGACCTCGGTGCCGCGACCACGACCAAGATCGTCGATCGTCTGCGTGAGCAGATCGCACTGAACACGGTCCGTACCGAGGCGGAGGCGCGCGCCCTGCTGCGCAGCGTCCTCGTCGACGAGTTGCGACCCGAACTCGACCGTTCGATCCGCGCATTGCCGCACAAGGACCATCCGGCCGTGCTGCTCGTGGTGGGCGTCAACGGCACCGGAAAGACGACCACCACCGGCAAGCTCGCCCGCGTGCTCGTCGCCGACGGCCGCCGGGTGCTCCTCGGCGCCGCAGACACCTTCCGTGCCGCTGCGGCAGATCAGTTGCAGACCTGGGCGGAACGCGTGGGCGCCGAAGTGGTGCGCGGCAAGGATTCCGCCGACCCGGCCGCCGTCGCATTCGATGCGGTGGCGAAGGGGATCGAGAACGGTGTCGACGCGGTCCTGATCGACACCGCGGGGCGCCTGCACACCAAGATCGGCTTGATGGACGAACTCGGCAAGGTCAAGCGCGTCGTGGAGAAGAAGGCCGCGGTCGACGAGGTACTGCTCGTGCTCGACGCGACCATCGGCCAGAACGGTCTCATGCAGGCCCGGGTGTTCGCCGACGTCGTCGACATCACCGGTGTCGTCCTCACCAAGCTCGACGGCACCGCCAAGGGTGGCATCGTGTTCCAGGTTCAGCACGAGCTCGGTGTGCCGGTCAAGCTCGTCGGTCTCGGAGAGGGCGCGGACGACCTCGCGCCGTTCGAGCCGGAGGCATTCGTGGACGCTCTGCTCGGCTGACGGTCCCGCTGCGACACGCTCGATGTGGCCGCTTCCCTCGACAGAGGGGAGCGGCCACTCGCATGTCGGGCCTCGCATGAATCGGGCGAAATCGGCGAATACGCCGTGCGCGCGCCGTTGTTCTCCACAGGCGAAACACAGACGAAACACAGTCCGGTTCGTCGTTCACACCTCCGAAACAGTGCGGCGCTTCCGATGAAACATGACGCCGCCAAGCTTTCCCTCGATGACGACGCGCCGTCCGGCGCGACCAACAGGGAGGTTGCAAGTGGAGGAAGTGGTGAACACCGGGGACGCAGCATGGATGCTGATGGCAGCGTCGCTCGTGCTGTTGATGACACCGGGCCTGGCGTTCTTCTACGGCGGAATGTCCCGGGCGAAATCCGTCCTGAACATGATGATGATGTCGTTCGGGGCGATGGCCGTGATCGGCGTCGTCTACGTCCTGTGGGGCTGGTCGATGTCCTACGGCTCGCAAGACATCGCCGGCATCTTCGCGAACCCGTTCCAGCACTTCGGTCTGCAGGGTGCGATCTACGACGAGAGCGGCGAGTTCCTGCCCGGTCTCGGAAACTACCCGCAGATCATCGACATCGGCTTCCAGGTGACCTTCGCGATCATCACCACCGCGCTGATCAGCGGTGCTCTGTCGGAGCGCGTCAAGTTCGGAACCTGGATGGCGTTCGCGGCGATCTGGGTCACCTGCGCCTACTTCCCGCTCGCCCACATGGTGTGGGGTGGCGGCCTGCTCTCCGGTTCGGAAGACGGCCTCGCGGCCAAGCTGTTCGGCACGTCGGACGACGGTGAAGGTGGGCTCGTTGCCACGGTCTCACCGATCGACTTCGCCGGTGGCACCGTGGTCCACATCAACGCCGGTGTCGCAGCCCTCGTGCTGGCGCTGGTGGTCGGTAAGCGCGCCGGCTTCGGACGCACCGCGTTCCGCCCGCACAACCTCCCGTTCGTCATGCTCGGCGCCGCCCTGCTGTGGTTCGGCTGGTTCGGCTTCAACGCCGGTTCGGCATTCGCCGCAGACGGAACCGCGGGTCTCGCCTGGGTCAACACCACCACCGCAACCGCCGCCGCGATCCTCGGCTGGCTCCTCACCGAACGACTGCGTGACGGCAAGGCCACCAGCCTCGGTGCCGCGTCGGGTGCCGTCGCCGGCCTGGTCGCCATCACTCCGGCAGCCGGCTCGCTGAGCCCGGTCGGCTCGATCGCCCTCGGTGTCATCGCCGGTGTGCTGTCCGCCCTGGCCGTCGGCCTGAAGTACAAGTTCGGCTACGACGACTCGCTCGACGTCGTCGGCGTGCACCTCGTCTCCGGCCTGTGGGGCACCGTCGCCATCGGGTTCCTGGGAACCGAGACCGGCCTGTTCTACGGCGGCGACTACAAGCAGCTCGTGGTCCAGATCGTCATCGCGGTCGTCGCCCTGGTGTTCACCGGTGTCGTCACGCTCGTGATCGCATACGCCCTCAAGCCGCTCGGCTGGCGTGTGACGGACGAGGAAGAAGCCCGCGGAATCGACGAAGCCGAGCATGCGGAATCCGCATACGACTTCGCCACCGCGTTGAAGTGAACGACTTCTCCAACGCACCGAAGTGATAAGAAGACCAAGACAGCGGGCAGTGATCGCAGTAGCCAGTGGGCACTGGGAAGGATGAGGATATGAAGCTGATCACGGCAATCATCAAGCCGTTCACGCTCGAGGATGTCAAAGCGGGTCTCGAACAGGCGGGCGTGCTCGGCATGACCGTCAGCGAGGTGCAGGGCTACGGGCGCCAGAAGGGTCACACCGAGGTGTACCGCGGCGCCGAGTACTCCGTCGATTTCGTGCCCAAGGTGCGCGTCGAGGTCGTCGTGGACGACTCGGCGGTCGAGAAGGTCGTCGAGACCATCGTCGAGGCTTCCCGCACCGGCAAGATCGGCGACGGCAAGGTGTGGATCACCCCCGTCGAGTCGGTGGTCCGAGTTCGTACCGGAGAACGAGGAACGGATGCACTCTGACCCCCACGGGTCCGGAACTCGAGGCCCTGGCCCCGCCGCTTCGGCGGCGGGACCGGGGCCCTCGGTGTCTTCGGGCCACAACACCGCACACTCCGGAGCGGCCGACCTCGCCGCCGCCCGCGATGCCCTCCTGGCCGGCACCTCCCGGAACCGGCGCCTCGATACGCCCGCACTCCGGCACGCACTGGTCGACCTGCACGAATTCTGGTTGACCACGAAGGGTGCCGAGCTCGGCATCAAGCACGACTGTGGATTCGCGATCGTCGCGGTGGGTGGTCTGGGCCGTCGCGAGATGCTGCCGTACTCGGATCTGGACCTGATCCTCCTTCACGACGACATGGACAGCGCCGTGGTGTCCCAGGTCGCCGACAAGCTCTGGTACCCGCTGTGGGACGCCCACATCAAACTCGACCACAGTGTGCGCACGGTCCCGCAGGCGCTGCAGGTGTTCTCCTCGGACCTCACGGCGGCGCTGGGGATGCTCGAAGCCCGGCACATCGCCGGTGACGTGGAGCTGAGCAACCTGCTGATCGGCGGGGTGCGGCGCCAGTGGCGTACCGGGATCCGCTCCCGCTTCGACGAACTGCTCGAGATGACAGAGACCCGATGGCGGCGCAGCGGGCAGATCGCGCACCGCGCCGAACCCGACCTCAAGAGCGGCCGCGGAGGGCTGCGGGACGTACAGCTGCTCAATGCCCTGTCCGTCGCGCAGCTCACCGACGGCATGCCGGGACTCGGTCCGGACGTGCCCGGTGGCGGTCTCGCCGCCGCGCACCGCCGGCTCCTCGACGTGCGTACCGAACTCCACCGCGTCGCGGCACGCGGCCGCGACCAGCTCCGTGCGCAGGACGCCGACGAGATCGGGGCGGCGCTCCGCATCGGCGACCGCTTCGACCTCGCGCGCGTGCTCACCGAATCCGCGCGCACCGTGAGCTATTCGGTGGACGTCGGGCTCCGGACCGCCGCGAACTCGCTTCCACGCAAGGGCCTGTCGAGGTTGCGGCGCGGACCGGTGCGCAGGCCACTCGACGAGGGCGTCGTCGAGCACGGGGGAGAGGTCGCTCTCGCGCGGGACGCACATCCGCGTCGCGACCCGGGACTGATCACGCGGGTCGCTGCCGCCGCAGCGCAGTCCGGCCTGCCGATCTCCGCGGCCACCCTGACCAGGCTCGCGGACAACGCACCCGAACTCCGGGAACCGTGGCCGCGGGAAGCGCTCAACGACCTGCTCGTGCTGCTCGGTTCCGGGCGACGCGCAGTGGACGTGATCGAGTCGCTCGACCGGACGGGCCTGTGGGGCCGACTGCTCCCCGAATGGGGCGCGGTGCGCGACCTGCCGCCGCGCGACGCGATCCACACGTGGACCGTCGACCGGCACCTCGTCGAGACCGCGGTGTATGCGAGCGAACTGACGACGCGCGTCGCGCGTCCCGACCTGCTCGTGCTCGGCGCTCTCCTGCACGACATCGGCAAGGGAAGGGGCGGAGACCACAGCGTCGTCGGGGCCGAACTGGCCCAGCAGATCGGCAGGCGCATGGGACTGTGGCCGTCGGATCTCGGCATGCTCACCGCGATGGTGCGCCACCACCTGCTGCTGCCGCACACCGCGACCCGGCGCGACCTCGACGACCCGGAGACGGTGGCGTCGGTGGTCGAGGCGCTCGACGGTGACCCCGTCCTGCTCGAACTGCTCCACGCGCTCGCGGAAGCCGATTCACAGGCCACCGGACCCGGGGTGTGGGGTGACTGGAAGGCGTCGCTGATGCGGGAACTGGTGCGGCGGTGCCGCATGATGATGGCCGGTGAGGAGCTTCCCGTTCCCGACCCCATCGATCCGGAACTGGCGGCGCTGGCCGCGGAGGGCACCACGCATGTCGCGCTCGATCCCCGCGAGGACGGCCGCAGCTACTCGGCCACCTTCATCGCTCCCGACGAACGAGGCGTGTTGTCGGACGAGGCGGGTGTCCTTGCCCTGCACGGACTCCGGGTGCTGTCCGCGTCGATCGGCAGCCATGCCGGCAGCACGGTCAACACCTTTGTGGTGGTGCCCCGATTCGGTGCACCACCGGAGGCGAGCCTGCTCCGGCAGGAACTCGGCCGAGCTCGATCCGGAGACCTGGACCTGCTCTCCGAACTCGACGCGAAAGACCGCGCCGCGCGGGAAGGCCGGACTCCGGAGCGGGCCGAGCACGCCGTGCCCGGCATGTACGCGCAGGCGCCACCGCGCCTGATCTGGTTCGACGCGTCCGAGCCCGGACAGGTGGTGCTCGAACTGCGCGCGGAGGACCGCCTCGGACTGTTGTGCCGGCTGGCCGATGTGTTCGAACGGGTCGGCGCCGATGTGCGCTGGGCGCGGGTGACCACGCTCGGCACGACCGTGGTCGACGCCTTCGGAGTGGACCTGACCGGGCTCGACACACGAGCGTCGCGTGAGCGCCTCGAGCGTGAGCTCCTCGCCGTCCTGCCTACGGCCGAGCCGAAGAAGCCCGCAACGGAGTCCTGAACGACCGTGATCCTGCCGGCTGGGTGGCCGCACTCGATGCTTGTGGATCGGGAGCGGCTACCCTGGTTCGCAGAATTGTCCGCATCTTCGTCATAGCCCAGGAGCGCATTCGGTGTTCGAATCCCTTTCCGACAGGTTGACAGGGGTCCTGAAGGACCTGCGGGGCAAGGGACGCCTGTCCGACGCAGACATCGACGCCACGTGCCGCGAGATCCGCCTCGCGCTTCTCGAGGCCGACGTCGCCCTTCCCGTTGTGCGCGAGTTCATCAAGAAGATCAAGGAACGCGCCAAGGGTGCCGAGGTGCACGGCGCGCTCAACCCCGCGCAGCAGGTCGTCAAGATCGTCAACGAGGAACTCGTCACGATCCTCGGCGGTGAGACGCGCCGGCTGCGCTTCGCGAAGACCCCTCCGACGGTCATCATGCTCGCCGGTCTGCAGGGTGCCGGTAAGACGACCCTCGCCGGCAAGCTGGCGAAGTGGCTGAAGGATCAGGGCCACACGCCACTGCTCGTCGCGTGCGACCTGCAGCGGCCCGGTGCCGTGACGCAGCTTCAGGTGGTCGGTGAACGCGCCGGGGTCTCGGTGTTCGCGCCCCACCCCGGAACGTCCATCGGCGGCGGCGAGAACGCTCTGGGCATCACGGCGGCAGACCCCGTCGCGGTGGCCGAGCAGGGCATCGCCGAGGCGAAGAGCAAGCAGTACGACGTCGTGATCGTCGACACCGCCGGTCGTCTCGGCATCGACGAGGAACTGATGGCTCAGGCCGCCGGGATCCGCGATGCGGTCGATCCCGACGAGGTGCTGTTCGTCCTCGACGCGATGATCGGCCAGGATGCCGTCAGCACCGCCGAGGCCTTCCGTGCCGGCGTCGGATTCAGTGGCGTCGTGCTGACCAAGCTGGACGGCGATGCCCGCGGTGGCGCCGCCCTGAGCGTCCGCGAACTGACCGGTCAGCCGATCATGTTCGCGTCGACCGGTGAGAAGCTCGAAGACTTCGACGTCTTCCACCCCGAGCGCATGGCGAGCCGGATCCTCGGCATGGGCGACGTGCTCACCCTCATCGAGCAGGCCGAGCAGGTCTTCGACGCCGAGCAGGCCGAAGCCACGGCCAACCGGATCGGTTCGGGAGAGCTCACGCTCGAGGACTTCCTCGACCAGATGATGGCCGTCCGCAAGATGGGGCCGATCGCAAACCTCCTGGGCATGCTGCCCGGCGCGGGCCAGATGAAGGACGCGCTGGCCAACGTCGACGAGAAGCAGCTCGACCGCATCCAGGCGATCATCCGCGGCATGACCCCGGCCGAGCGGGCGAACCCGAAGATCATCAACGGTTCGCGTCGTCTCCGTATCGCCAACGGTTCCGGCGTGAAGGTCTCCGACGTGAACCAGCTCGTCGACCGCTTCTTCGAAGCCCGCAAGATGATGACGGCGATGGCCGGCCAGATGGGCATGGGCTCTCGCAAGAACCAGCGGTCCAAGAAGGGCAAGAAGGGCAAGAAGGGCGGCCGCGGGCCCACTCCGCCGAAGGTGCGGGGCGGCTTGCCCGGCGGCTTCCCGGGCCTGCCCGGCGGACTTCCGGGTGGCATGCCGGATCTGTCGAAGATGCCGAAGGGTCTCGACGAGTTGCCGCCCGGCCTCGAGGGATTCGACCTCTCGCAGTTCAAGCTGCCGAAGAAGTAGCGACCGGTGGCAGGGGGGACCGCCGAGGCATTCGCGGTTCGGGGAAAGACGCTCGACGGTGAGCCCGTCGAACTGTGGGTCGGCTCGGACGGCATGTTTGCGTCCGAGCTGATTCCCGGCGCCGAGGTTGCGTCGACCGGCGGGTGGATTCTGCCGGGTCTCGTCGATGCCCACTGCCATGTCGGAATCCGCTACGGCGGCGGCATCGAAGACGCTGCCGGGGCCCTCGCGCAGGCGATCGTCGAGCGGGACGCGGGCGTCCTGTTGCTCCGCGACGCCGGGTCTCCCGCCGACACGCGCAGCTTCGACGACGATCCGGCCCTGCCGCGGATCGTCCGCGCCGGCCGTCACATCGCACTCCCGAAGCGGTATATCCGGGGTCTGCCGGTCGAACTGGACGACGAATCGCAACTTCCCGCGGAGGTGGTGAGGCAGGCGCGCGCCGGCGACGGCTGGGTCAAACTGATCGGCGACTGGATCGACCGGGGGAGCGGCGACCTGGCGCCGTTGTGGAGCGATGCCATCCTCGTCGAGGCGATCGCCGCGGCACACCGCGAGGGCGCCCGCGTCACCGCGCACGTGTTCGGTGAAGACGCGTTGCCGGGTCTGCTCGCCGCGGGGATCGACTGCATCGAGCACGGCACCGGCCTGACCGACGAGACGATCGCGACCATGGCGGCAGCGGGCACCGCGCTCGTCCCGACGCTGGTCAACATCGACAACTTCCCCGAAATCGCCGATTCCGCAACGCGTTTCCCAGTGTATGCCGCGCATATGCGGGATTTGCACGCCCGCGTCGCCGACACGATCGGCGCGGCCCACGACGCCGGGGTCCCCATCTATGCCGGCACGGACGCCGGTGGGCACGTCCGGCACGGCCGGATCGCGGACGAGATCGCCGCACTCGCCCGCGTGGGTCTCGGCCCGACCGAAGCGTTCGACGCGGCCGGGTCGGCGGCCCGGACGTGGCTCGGCCACCCCAGCCTCGAGCCGGGCACTCCGGCCGACTTCATCGTCTACACCGAGGACCCGCGCCGGGACCCCGCGGCAGCACGTCCGGATCTCGTCGTCCTCCGCGGTGCGGTCGTCACGCGGAGTGCGTCACTCGCGTGACCTCCGGTTTCGTCCTGGCTCGGCGATCTGGCAGAATGGACCGCTGTCGTCGCATCCGGTTACGTACCGCGCGGCGGTCACAGGTTAGAGGCAAAACCGGGCGTGCCAAAAGGGTGCGCCGTCCGAATTGCACGTGACATGCGCCTTGTGCGCTTCGAAGGAGAACTCAGCCATGGCTGTGAAGATCAAGCTCACCCGTCTCGGCAAGATTCGCAACCCGCAGTACCGCGTGGTCATCGCGGACTCGCGTACCCGTCGCAACGGCCGGGCGATCGAGACGATCGGCAAGTACCACCCCAAGGAAGAGCCGTCGCTGATCCAGATCGATTCGGAGCGCGCGCAGTACTGGCTGAGCGTCGGCGCACAGCCGACCGAGCCCGTCCTCAACCTTCTGAAGATCACCGGTGACTGGCAGAAGTTCAAGGGCCTGCCGGGCACCGAGGGCACCCTGAAGACCGCAGAGCCCAAGCCGTCCAAGCTCGAGCTGTTCCAGGCCGCTCTCGCGCAGGCCGAGAACGAGCCGGCCGCCGCAGCGACCACCCCGAAGAAGAAGAAGGCTGCCAAGGAAGAGGCCGCCGAGGCCGAGTCCACCGAGGCCGCCGAGTAATGAGCACCGTGGTCGCCGACGCCGTCGAGCATCTTGTTCGTGGAATCGTCGCCAACCCCGATGACGTCCGCGTCGACCTGATCACAGGCCGACGGGGACGCACCGTCGAGGTTCACGTCAACCCCGACGATCTCGGCAAGGTGATCGGTCGTGGTGGGCGTACCGCCACCGCGCTGCGGACCCTCGTCACCGGCATCGGTGGCCGGGGCATTCGCGTCGACGTCGTCGACACCGACCGATAGGCGCATGCAGGTGGAGCTCGTGGTAGGCCGGGTGGCGAAGTCGCACGGCATCAAGGGTGAGGTGGTCGTCGAGGTTCGCACCGACGAACCCGAGGAGCGCTTTGCTGTGGGTGCGGTCCTGCGTGGCCGCAAACCCCGCGAGAAGAACCTGCAGGACTACACGGTAGAAGCCGCCCGGGAGCATTCCGGGCGGCTTCTGCTGCGCTTGACCGGGGTTGACGATCGCAGCACGGCGGACGCGCTGCGCGGAACCCTGTTCGTCGTCGACAGCGACGACCTGGGGCCGTCCGACGATCCCGACGAATTCTACGATCACGAACTCGAAGGGCTGTCGGTGCGCATCGTCGCCGGCCGTCCCGACGGCGGCACCGTGGTGGGCACCGTGCGCGAGGTGCTGCACACGGCTGCCGGTGAACTGCTCTCGCTCCGTCCCGTCGACGACGAGCGCGCGGAACTGCTGATCCCGTTCGTCACCGACATCGTGCCGACCGTGTCTCTCGCGGACGGTGTCATCGAGATCGATCCGCCCGAAGGTCTGCTCGACCCCGACTTCGGGGAGCCGCCTTCGAAGGCGTCACAGCGGAACAGCAAGGGAGACAGGTAGTTCCGTGCGACTCGATGTCGTCACCATCTTTCCCGAATATCTCGCACCGATGCGTGCAGCGCTCCTCGGCAAGGCCATCGACAAAGGCCTGATCTCCGTGGACATCCACAATCTCCGCGACTGGACGCACGACGTCCACAAGGCCGTCGACGACTCGCCGTACGGCGGGGGTCCCGGAATGGTCATGAAACCCACCGTCTGGGGGCCTGCCCTCGACGACGTGCTCGCCGGTCCCGGCGGCGACACCGACCCCGACGTCCTGCTCGTCGTCCCCACCCCCGCGGGGCGGCCGTTCGACCAGGCCACCGCCCAACGCTGGTCGCAGGAGAAGCGCATCGTCTTCGCGTGCGGCAGGTACGAAGGTATCGACCAACGCGTCTTCGACGACGCTGCCCGCCGCGTGCGCGTCGAGGAAGTGAGCATCGGGGACTACGTACTGATCGGCGGGGAAGTCGCGGTACTCGTCATGGTCGAGGCTGTCGTCAGGTTGCTCCCCGGCGTCCTCGGCAATCAGCAGTCGCACCAGGAGGATTCGTTCTCCGACGGACTCCTCGAGGGGCCGAGCTATACGCGGCCCGCCAGTTGGCGTGGACTGGACGTACCGGCGGTGCTGCTCTCGGGCGACCACGCGAAGGTCGCCGCCTGGCGCCGGGAGCAATCGCTCGCCCGCACCCGGGAACGCCGGCCCGACCTGCTGCCCGACGAGACCTGACCGCCCTGCGCGCTGCCGCTCAGCGGTCGGCGCTGCTGCCCAGTGCCGTCTCCACCGCCATCGACACCGTCTCGCGCGCATGCCGGGCGCTGCCGTCGTAGGTCACGTCGTAGAGCGACGTATCCGGCATGCTTCCCGTGCCGAACTCGGGATCGCCCTCCTCGTAGGTGACTTCCTCCTGCGACGTCACGGCCACGACATACCGTTGGTCGTCGCCGAAGAAACCGGTGGACAGGTGTACCCACTCGCCGTCGAGGCAGCACATCCACCCTTGCTTGACCCCGAGATCGGTCATGCCCGGCAGGCCTTCGGGCAGACCGAACGTCTGGTCGTACCCGTCCGATCCTGTGGGTGTGAAATCGGTCAGATATCCGATGATCCGGGCGCGCGCCTCGTCGTCGAGCCCGCCGCGACCACCGAGCACATCGTCGTACCAGGTGAGCAGGTCCGACGCCGTGGTCGTCGTGTTCCACCACCACGGTGAGAACGGCGGCGTGGTCCCGGTGAGGTTGTGCCGCTCCGCAACCCGCAAGACCATCTCCGAACCACCGTGCTGCGCCCACAGCAGATTCGCGGCCGTGTCGTCGGACGACCGGAGCATGTTCTCGATGAGGTCGTAGTCGTCCTCGGTGAGTGTCACTTCGCCGGTCGACTCGCGGAACAGCAGGTCGTCGGCGAGAAACAGTTTCACCACCGATGCGGTTTCCACGGGCTCGTCCACGCCGCCCACCGTGCGTGCGCCGGTGCTGCGATCCAGCACGGCGATGGTCATCCGGGCACCCCGGCGTTCCGCGAGGGTCGCTGCCGCTTCGATGCGGTCGGCGACCGACTCCACGTCGAGTGAGGACGAGCCCATCTGCAAGGCGAGGTCCGCGAACCCGTCACCGTCGGTATCCGTGACACCCGGGTTCAGCGCGGCAAGCGCCGGCACGATCTCTTTCGACCCGTCGGACTGCGATCCACACGCCGCTACCGTTGCTGCGGCGAGCAGCACCGTTGCGTACGACCGAGCACCGGTCCGGCGACCCCGATTCATCGTTTGCTCCTGTATGCCATTGTGCGGCGCGCAGCACCATGCGTCCACGCGTCCGTCGTCGACGCTCCGTCCGGAACCCGATGTGGCGCCCGGGGAGCTTCGCAAGGATAAATGTAGGGTCGATCGTCGTGACAACCGAACCCGACACCGTGATCCGGCGAATCGCCGACGAACTCGACGTCCGCGAACACCAGGTGGCTGCGGCGGTGGGATTGCTCGACGGCGGCGCGACCGTTCCGTTCGTCGCGCGCTACCGCAAGGAAGCGACCGGCGGACTCGACGATGCCCAGCTCCGCACCCTCGAAGAGCGACTGCGGTACCTGCGTGAACTCGACGAGCGCCGCACCGCGATCCTCGAATCGATCGAGGCCCAAGGCAAACTCGACGACGACCTGCGCGCCCAGATCCGCCTCGCGGACACCAAGGCCAGGCTCGAGGACATCTACCTGCCCTACAAGCCCAAGCGGCGCACGAAAGCGCAGATCGCGCGGGAAGCCGGCCACGAACCCGTCGCCGACGCCCTCTACTCGGACCCGAGCACCGATCCCGCCGGGTTCTCCGCAGAGCAACTCGACGGTGCACGTGCCATCCTCGTCGAGCGTTTCGCGGAGGACCCCGACCTCGTCGGTGAACTTCGCGAGGCGATGTGGAGCCGCGGTTGCATGAAAGCGGCCGTCCGCCCGGGCAAGGAGACCGACGGCGCGAAGTTCGCGGACTACTTCGAATTCTCCGAGCCGTTCACCCAGCTTCCGTCCCACCGCATCCTCGCGATGCTGCGTGGCGAAAAGGAAGAGGTGCTCTCCCTGACGCTCGTTCCCGATGCCGACGAGCCCGAGCCGGGGGAGCCGTCGTACTTCGAGGGCCGCATCGCCGCACGTTTCGGTATCGCCGACCGCGGCCGGGCCGCCGACCGCTGGTTGCTCGACACCGTGCGCTGGGCGTGGCGGACCCGCCTGCAGGTCTCGCTCGGTGTCGATCTCCGGATGCGGCTCAAGCAGTCCGCGGAGAAGGATGCCGTCGACGTCTTCGCGGCAAACCTCAAGGATCTTCTGCTCGCCGCACCCGCCGGGTCCCGTCCCACCATGGGCCTGGACCCCGGCTTCCGCACCGGCACCAAGGTCGCAGTGGTCGACGCCACCGGCAAGGTCGTCGACCATGCCACGATCTACCCGCACCAGCCCCACAACAAACGGGACCAGTCGCTGGCGACCCTCGCCCAACTCGTCGCGAGGCACGGCGTCGAACTGATCGCCATCGGTAACGGCACGGCGTCGCGGGAGACCGACGCGCTCGCCACCGAACTGATCGCGAAGCTCGGCACGCCCGGTCTCACGAAGATCGTGGTGTCCGAGGCGGGGGCCTCGGTGTACTCGGCCTCGGCGTACGCCTCACAGGAACTGCCCGACCTCGACGTGTCGATCCGCGGCGCGGTATCGATCGCCCGGCGCCTGCAGGATCCGCTCGCCGAACTGGTCAAGATCGATCCCAAGTCCATCGGCGTGGGGCAGTACCAGCACGACGTCTCGGAGACGATGCTCGCCCGGTCCCTCGGAGCGGTCGTCGAAGATGCGGTGAACGCGGTGGGGGTCGATGTCAACACTGCGTCGGTGCCGCTGCTCTCGCGCGTCTCGGGTGTCACGTCGTCGCTCGCCGAGAGCATCGTGGCGCACCGCGACCAGAACGGTCCCTTCCCCAGCCGCCGGGCGCTCAAGGACGTCGCGCGGCTCGGTCCCAAGGCGTTCGAGCAGTGCGCCGGATTCCTCCGCATTCCCAACGGTGAGGACCCGCTCGACGCGTCCGCCGTGCACCCCGAGGCCTACCCCGTGGTGCGACGGATCGCCGAACGCAGCGGGACGGCCGTGCGCGAACTGCTGGGCAACACCGCAACGCTCCGTACGGTGCGTCCGGACGACTTCGTCGACGACAAGTTCGGGCTGCCGACGGTCACCGACATCATCGGGGAACTCGAAAAGCCCGGACGCGACCCCCGCCCGGAGTTCAAGACCGCTACCTTCGCGGTGGGCGTCGAGAAGGTGGGCGACCTGAAGCCCGGGATGGTGCTCGAAGGTGTCGTCACCAACGTCGCCGCATTCGGTGCGTTCGTCGACGTCGGAGTGCACCAGGACGGTCTGGTGCATGTGTCGGCGATGTCGCGCAGCTTCGTCAAGGATCCGCACGACGTCGTCAAGTCCGGCGAAGTGGTCAAGGTGAAGGTCCTCGAGGTCGACGTGCCGAGACAGCGCATCGCTCTGACCCTCCGCCTCGACGACGAACTGCCCTCGACCACGCCCGATGCGTCCGACGGGCGTCCGCCCCGGGGCGGCGCACGCCGCGGGGGACCGGCCGGCGGCCAGAGCCGGGGCAACACTCAGGGCCGGGGCGACAGCCAGACGCGGGGCAACGGACAGGGCGGCCGGAACCGCGACGGGCAGTCGGGCCGGCGCAGCGAAGCTCCGGCCGCCGGGTCCATGGCCGAGGCGCTGCGACGAGCCGGATTCGGGAAGTAGTTCGTATCCCGGTGCGGGGTCGCGTTGTTCCGCGGCGTGGCCCCGCACCTGCGATGCTGAGTTGTATGGAGTGGCTGCCGGTCGTGCGATGACCGGAATGATCGACTGGTTCCGCAGAGAAATCGTCGAGCAGGGGCGATTTCCGCTGCTGTGCTTCCTCATCGGTTTCGTGGTGGCCTTCTTGTTCATCCGGATGAGCGTGCGCATGATCCGCGCGAACGTGCGGTGGTGGCCCGGCAACATCAGTCCCGGCGGACACCATGTGCACCATGTGGTGTTCGGCGTGGTGACCATGGTGATCGCCGGTGGTGGCCTGATCGGCTTCTACGAGGACGGCAGCCTGGCGGCCGGGGTCGTGTTCGCGACGCTGTTCGGGATCGGCGCCGCGTTGACCCTGGACGAGTTCGCGCTGATCTTCTACCTCAACGACGTCTATTGGGACGAAGAAGGCCGCGTCTCGGTCGACGCGGTGTTCGTCGCGGTCGCCGTGACGGGCATGTTGCTCGTCGGGCTCCGGCCGCTGGACCTCGGGGACGCCGGCAATTTCGAGGACACCGGCGACCTGATCAGCCGCGGCCTGCTGGTGGTGGGTGCGGTGATCGACCTGCTGCTGGCGATGGTCGTCCTGTCCAAAGGGAAGATCTGGACGGGGCTGGTGGGCTTGTTCTTCGCTCCGCTGCTGTGGGTCGGTGCGCTCCGGTTGTCGCGTCCGGCGGCACCGTGGGCACGGGCGCGGTACGCACCCGACTCGCGCAAGATGGCTCGGTCGCTCGCCCGGGAGCGGAAAGTACGTCGCCCCGTCGTCCGGGCGAAGGTCGTCGTGCAGAACCTCGTGGCGGGGGCTCCGACGCTCGAGACGGTGCGCGGAAGTGTGGAGAATTCGAAGGTCGTGGCCGAGGAGGTCCTCGACCGGGAGGTCCATCCTGCGCTGCCACCCCCGTCGATTTCGCCTCCGGCGGCGTCGTCTGGCACAATTGACGGGTTGCCCCGTTAGGGCACGCCTACCTGACCTGGGTATGAACCGGTCGAGCCCGCCTCACGGTGGTCGCCGCCAGGTTCCTCTGCTCGAGCAAAAAAGAGGATGTAACCGATGAACACCCTGGACTTTCTGGACGCAAAGTCGCTGCGCGACGACATCCCGGACTTCCGTCCCGGCGACACGCTCGACGTGCACGTCAAGGTTATCGAGGGCTCCAAGGAGCGCGTGCAGGTCTTCAAGGGCGTCGTGATCCGGCGTCAGGGCGGCGGCGTCCGCGAGACCTTCACCGTGCGCAAGGTGTCGTTCGGCGTCGGTGTCGAGCGCACCTTCCCGGTCCACAGCCCCAACATTGCGAAGATCGACGTCCTCACCCGCGGTGACGTGCGCCGCGCCAAGCTGTACTACCTGCGCGACCTGCGCGGCAAGGCTGCGAAGATCAAGGAAAAGCGCTGATCTCCACGCGCTGAACCACGCGTTCGACAACCCGGTACGGACATTCGTCCGTGCCGGGTTGTCGCTGTTCGGAGAGCGTCGGGACAGACGCTAGGCTGTCGTCGTGGCAGATTCCCCGCACGATCCGGCCGGTCCGGGTGCGCACCGTTACAGCGACGACGCCGTCGCCCGCAACCACCGAACCTCCGGTGCACACCACCGGCGCGACGACGCCGATCCGGGCGGTGGATTCTCCCGCAAGGACGACAACACGGACACGAAGAAGGAGAAGTCCTTCTGGCGCGAACTCCCTATTCTCATCGTGGTGGCGCTGGCACTGAGTTTCCTGCTCCAAACATTCGTCGCCCGCGTCTACCTCATCCCGTCCGAGTCGATGGAGCCCACGCTCCACGGATGCCCGGGCTGTACCGGAGACCGGATCGTCGTCGAGAAGATCAGCTACCGCTTCACCGATCCCCGGCCCGGCGACGTCATCGTGTTCAAGGGACCCGACTCGTGGTCGGCGGGATACACCTCGACTCGCTCCGACAATGTCGTTCTGCGCGGCCTCCAGGAGGTCGGCTCGCTGATCGGTGTCGTGCCGCCCGACGAGAACGACCTCGTCAAGCGCGTCATCGCAGTCGGGGGTCAGACGGTCGAGTGCTGTGACGACCAGGGCCGCGTCCTCGTCGACGGCAAACCGCTCGACGAGCCGTATGTGCAGATGGACTACCCGTTCACGCCCGGTGTGGTCGACTGCGACACCGACGTACCGTCCGGCCGGTGCTTCGGACCGATCACCGTCCCCGAGGACGCGGTATGGGTCATGGGCGACAACCGCAGCAACTCCGCAGACTCGCGGTATCACGTCGGCGACGAATACCAGGGTGCCGTTCCCCTGGACAACGTGATCGGCAAAGCCCAGTTCATCGTGCTGCCCCCCGGACGGTGGGGTCTGATCGATTCTCCGGAGATAATCCCCTCGTGACCGTTCTGGACAATTGGCCCCCTCGTCCGGTGATCCGCAGGTCCGCGGGCCTGCGGACGATGGAATCCGCCCTCGTGCGGTGCGGACTCGGCCCGGTGGCCGGAGTCGACGAGGCCGGGCGAGGTCCGTGCGCCGGCCCGCTGGTCATCGCGGCCTGCATCCTCGGCCCGAAGCCGCACCCCTCGCTCGATCGGCTCGACGACTCGAAGAAGCTCACCGAGAAGACCCGCGAAGAGTTGTACGCGGTCATCACGCGCAGGGCACTCGCGTGGAATGTGATCGAGGTACCGGCCGCGGAGATCGACGCGATCGGTATCCACGTGGCCAACATCGAAGGCATGCGACGCGCCGTCGCGGGCCTGTCCCTCGCACCTGGCTATGTGCTCACCGACGGATTCCGGGTGCCCGGTCTGCCGGTTCCGTCGCTTCCGGTCATCGGCGGAGACGGCGCGGCCGCCTGTATCGCGGCCGCCAGTATTCTCGCCAAGGTCACGCGAGATCGGATCATGGTGGACCTCGATCGCGAGATACCGGGGTACGGTTTCGCGGTACACAAGGGATACAACACACCTACTCACCTGGCCGCGCTGAGGGATCGCGGCCCGTGCCCGCAGCATCGGCGATCATGGGCGAACGTCGCGGCGGTGTCCGGGGAGGGCCCGTTCCGGCGGCGATTGTTCATCGACGAGGCAGATGCGGGATGATGACAGGACACACCGGACTGGGAGGACACCGAGAGCGATGAGTGCCGAAGATCTCGAAAAGTACGAAACCGAGATGGAGCTCTCGCTGTACCGGGAGTACCGGGACATCGTCGGTCAATTCGCGTACGTCGTGGAGACGGAGAGACGGTTCTATCTCGCCAACGCGGTCGAATTGCTGCCGCACAACGCGAGCGGTGAGGTGTACTTCGAAGTTCGCATGTCCGACGCGTGGGTGTGGGACATGTACCGCCCTGCGCGGTTCGTCAAGCACGTCCGGGTGATCACCTTCAAGGATGTCAACATCGAGGAACTCGACAAGCCCGAGTTGAGGCTGCCCGACAAGCTGGGATAGCCGAGCGTAGGGAGTTGTCCACAACACCCGTCCTCATCCCCAGATCACCCTTTCTGCGCCTTTCCCGCGCTTCTCCGGTGCTTGCCCGCTGCACAGTAGGTGCACGCAGGGGAGGAGCGGACATGGGACGCAATCAGGATCTGGGGATACGCGGGGAAGACCTCGCCGCCGAATTCCTCGAGTCCGCCGGAATGGTGGTGCTCGAACGCAATTGGCGCACTCGCTACGGGGAACTCGATCTGATCGCGCAGGACGGCGCGGTCCTCGTATTCGTGGAGGTCAAGACCCGGTCGGGTCTCGGGTACGGCACGCCCGCCGAAGCCGTCACCCGAGGTAAGACCGAACGGATCCGGCGTCTCGCGGGCATGTGGCTCGCCGCGCAGAGCAGGCGGTGGACGCACATCCGGGTGGATGTCGTGACAGTGCTGCTCCAGCGCGGCTACGCGCCCGTCATCACCCACCTGCGGCAGGTGCTGTGATGGCGCTGGGCAGAGCCTGGTCGGTCGCGGTCTCGGGTGTCGACGGGCAGGTCGTCGAGATCGAAGCGGATATCGGCCGGGGGCTACCCGGCGTGACCATGGTGGGTCTGCCCGACACCGCACTGCAGGAGTCGCGCGATCGGGTGCGCGCCGCGGTGTCCAATTCTGGTGCTGCATGGCCGGATTCGAAAGTCGTGCTGGCGTTGTCGCCGGCGACGCTGCCCAAAGTGGGCAGCGTCTACGACGTGGGTCTTGCGTGCGCGGTGCTCAACGCCGCCGACGTCGTCCCCCTCGATCTCCTCGAGAAGACGATCCTCCTCGGTGAACTCGCACTGGACGGCAGGCTGCGGCCGATCCGGGGAGTGCTGCCGGCGGTCGTGACCGCGATGAATCACGGGTGGCGGAGGGTTGTGGTGCCCACCGCGACGATGATCGAAGCCGCGCTGGTGGAGGGGATCGAGATCTACGGCGCCGATACCCTCGCGGACCTCGTGCGCTGGTTGCAGGGTGACGGTGCTCTCGAGCGTCCCGGCGAGCGTCGCGCCCCTCCGCGTGCGGTCCGCGGGGACCTGAGCGAAGTCGTCGGGCAGTACGAGGCGCGCCGCGCCCTCGAAGTGGCCGCTGCGGGGGCGCATCACCTCATGCTCACCGGTCCGCCGGGGATCGGCAAAACGATGCTCGCACAGCGTCTCCCGGGAATTCTTCCCGTGCTCACCGAGAAGCACGCCCTCGAAGTGACCGCGATCCACTCGGTGGCAGGTACGCTCACCGCCGACCGTCCTCTGGTGACGGAACCCCCCTTCATCGCCCCTCACCACACCGCCTCCGTGAGCTCGCTGATCGGTGGTGGGACCGGGATGGCGAAGCCGGGTGCGGTAAGCCGAGCACACCGCGGAATCCTCTTCCTCGACGAAGTTGCCGAGATGGGCACGAAAACACTCGAAGCGCTGCGGACACCCCTCGAGGACGGCGAAGTCCGGATTGCGCGGCGTGACGGCGTGGCACGGTACCCGGCGCGGTTCCAGCTGATCCTGGCGGCGAACCCGTGCCCGTGCGCACCGGCACGCGACGCCGACTGCGTCTGTGCTCCCACGGCGCGCCGCCGGTATCTCGGGAGGCTTTCGGGTCCGTTGCTCGACCGGGTGGACCTACGCATCCGGATGGAGTCCGTCGCGACCAGCGCCCTGATGGACGAGACCGGCGAGAGTACCGACGAAGTGCGTGCCCGGGTCGCGAACGCACGCGGCGCCGCGCGGGAGCGCTGGGCCGAGTACGGGTGGTCCACCAATGCCGAGGTACCCGGACCCGCTCTGCGGCAAAAGTTCCGGCTCGCCCCGGCGGCGGTGCGGCCCGTCGAACGAGCGCTGCGGAAGGGTGCGATCACCGCGAGAGGCGCCGACCGGGCGTTGCGCGTCGCGTGGTCGCTGGCCGATCTCGCGGGTGCGGCCTCGCCGTCGGAGGTGCACGTCGCGACAGCACTGCAGTTCCGCGACAGGGGCTTGGTGTGAGCGCGGCCGACGAGAGACGTCTCGCCTGGGCGTATCTGTCCACGGTGGCGCAGGGCGCGTCCCGGTCGTTGTCCGCGGCGATCGGGGAACATGGTGTGGTCGAGGTGGCCGAGGCGGTTCGTCAGGGCGGCGCCGGCGGACGGTTGTCGTCCCGGCTTGCCGCGCGGGCGCACCTCGACACGGCGGCGGAGGATCTCGGCAGGCTCGCACGATCGGGAGGGCGCCTGGTCACGCCGGACGACGAGGAGTGGCCGGCCTGGCACCTGCTCGGATTCGACTCGCTGACCACCACCGCCGATGCCGACGCGCCGCCTCTCGCGCTGTGGGTGTGGGGGGAGCGAAGAATCGACGAACTGACCGACCGGTCCGTGGGCATCGTGGGCACCCGCGCGGCGAGTGGATACGGCGAACACGTGACCGCGCAGGTCGCCGGGGATCTCGCTGTCGACGGGTGGACCGTGGTGTCCGGTGCGGCGTTCGGGGTCGATGCTGCAGCGCATCGGGCGGCGCTGGGGGTCGGGGGGCCGACGCTGGCCGTCCTTGCGTGCGGCGTCGACCGGGCTTATCCCGCCGCGCATTCCGCGCTGCTGCGATCGGTCTCGGAAACGGGCCTGGTTGTGAGCGAGTACCCCACGGGCACTACGCCTGCCCGGTACCGATTCCTGGCGCGCAATCGCCTGATTGCGGCGTTGTCGGCGGGCACGGTCGTGGTGGAGGCGGGATGGCGCAGCGGCGCTCGCAATACGGCGACGTGGGCTCGACGGCTCGGCAAACCCGTGATGGCGGTGCCGGGTCCGGTGACCTCCGCATCGTCGCAGGGTTGTCACCGGATGATCCGCGAGGGTGAGGCGCGTCTGGTGGGCAGTGCGCGCGAGATCGTGGAGGAATGCGGTCCGCTGCTCGGGCGTGACGACGGACGTGATGCGTTGTTCCGCCGCGATCTCGATGATCTGTCCAGGGAGAGTTCTCTTGTGTACGAGGCTTTTCCAGCCTCAGGTAGTTGTACTCCGTCGGTCTTGGCGGAGTCGGCGGGTGTGCCCGTCGAGCAGGTGCGGGCTGCCTTGTCCCTGCTCGAACTCGACGGGCTCGTGGTTCTGGTGGACGGTGGCTGGCGGCGTGCGTGAACCTCACCAGTGCCGGATTTCAGTCTCCACGTGGGGGGTGGTGCAGTTGCGCGAGCATGCGTTCTCTCAGGCTGTCGTAGATCGGCGAGGATCCCATCAACTGCGCTACGGCGAATGCCCCGGCGACGGCTGCGAGCATCGGGACGGTGACGCTGGTCGTCGCGGTCATCTCCATGACGAGGACCGCGCCGGTGACGGGTGCGCGCACCGTCGCACTGAACATCGAGGCCATTCCCACGATTGCCATCGGCACCGCAACAGAGGAATCGATTCCGGGAACTATTGCGTGGCAGATCCCCGCGTAGAGCACGCCCCACAGCGCACCGAGCGCGAGTAGCGGAGCGAACAGACCTCCCGGAGTGCCCGCGGCATACGAGACGGGCCCCGTGGCGAACCGCAATGCGACGTACAACGCGACGAGCGGGATCGCGAGCGCGCCGCCCGACAGCACGTGCTGCACCAGGGAGTCGCCGCCGCCGGTAGCAGGAGGTGAGGCTGCGGAGAGCAAGCCGATGGCACCTCCGATCGCAGTGGCCTTCACCACCGAGGGGACCGAGCGGAGAGCGTCCACAACGGACAGTGAACCCATCACCGCACGGTTGTAGGCAGCGCCGAGAACTCCGGTGAGGAGACCGAACACGACGAACACCGGGAGCAGGGTGATCGAGGGGGGATCGACCGGGCCGACCGAGAAGTCAGGCGAATCTCCGACGACAAGACGGGAGCACGCGACCCCGACGGCGACAGACACCAGAACCGGCACCACAGTCCGGAGCCGGAACGAGTGCATGACTTCCTCGAAGACGAACAGCGCGCCACCGATGGGCGCATTGAACGCGACCGCCAGTCCCGCGCCGGATACCGACGTCTGCAGGAGTCGCTGGTGATCGGCGTTCATCCCCGCGCGGCGAGCTGTCTCGGCCCCTGCGACTGCGCCCATGTGCACGATGGGGCCTTCACGTCCGAGCACGAGACCCGACCCGATGCTGAGGACGCCGCCCACCAACGTCGCAGGCAATATCCGGAATTGCGGTGGGTCGACCTCGCCGCGGGAGACGGCCTCGACATGCTGAATACCGCTACCGGATGCGAACGGCACCCAGCGCACTATCAACGCCGCGATCGCGGCACAGACGGCCGTGACCCCCATCGGGATCAACCATCCCGGTCCGGGCAACTCGTGCGCCCAGCCCAGAAGATCGATCCGTGCTGCGTCAGCCCTCAGCAGACACCATCGGAACGCTCCTCCGACGAAGCCGATCAGCGCGCCGGCAACAGCAGCGACCAGGCAGACGATTGCGAGTTCGCGCGCGACTACGGGAGCTTCGTCCGATTTGTCGCGTGAATCCGCCATGCGCTCTCCAGGACCGGGGGATGTCGGCTACGGGCGCAGGCCGCGCCGTGCCGACGCGGCCGTGAAGGGATCGAACGCAGGCGATCGAAAACAATCCACACTCGGAAGTATGGCCACCGGAGTCTGTCCTGCGTGGTCGTTCGGACGTTTCGGCCGGTCCGGGAATCGGAGTATCGCGGAATCGTCCCGGCGGGTCGGCGTCGCCGGGGTGTCGTGTCAGTTCCCGGTGGTCTCCGAGTCGGTGCCCTCGGCGGCGGCGGTGTCGTCCACGTACCAGGCGCGATCTTCCCGGTCCCACTTCACGCCACCGCGGTGGGCCTTGCGGAACTCCCGGAGAACGGCCCGGTCGATCGACGCGTGACCGTTGTCGTTGATGTAGGTCCACTCGGGTCCGAACTTGGCCTCGATCGCGTCGACCATGTCGGTCTGGGTGACCTTGTGTTCCGTGGTGATGATGTCGGTCATCCAGGTGGCGATCTCGGTCGCGGTGGTGCTCATGGGTATCGAGCCTAGAGCGTCCCGAGGGGTGACGTCCCCGCTGGACCCCGCCTCGGAGTACGGTTGCGCCGATATAGGTAACCCTTACCAGGAGGCGCAGTGGCCCGGAAATCTCCGTCATCGACGACCCTGACCGTGTTGCGCACGGAGACGATCGCCGAACACTTCGTCCGGGTCGTCCTCGGCGGAGACGGCTTCGGCGACTTCGCCGCGCGAGCCGACACCGACAGCTACGTCAAGATCGAACTTCCCACGGGAGAGGACACCGCGGTACGCACCTACACGGTGCGCCGGGTCGACGAGGCTGCCCGCGAGATCTGGATCGACTTCGTCGTGCACGGTGACCAGGGTGTCGCCGGACCGTGGGCGCGCAGTGTGCAGCCCGGGACCGACGTCGTAGTGCGCGGACCGGGCGGTGGATACCGGCCCGATCCGGCCGCGGATTTCCACCTGCTCGCGGGCGACGAGACGGCGCTCCCGGCGATCGCTGCTGCGCTCGAGTCGCTGCCCGGCGACGCTCGGGGGGCGGTATTCGTCGAGGTGGCGGGCGTATCGGACGAATTGCCCTTGTCCGCTCCGGCGGGTGTCGAGGTGCACTGGGTGCATCGTGGGGTGGCCGCCGGTGACGCACCGCAGGACCTGATCGACGGTAACGCGCCGCTCGTCGCCGCGGTGAAGTCGCTTCCGTGGCCGGCCGGGGACGTCCACGTCTTCGTGCACGGTGAGGCGGAGACGGTGATGAAGCATCTTCGTCCGTACCTGCGAAAGGACCGGGGCGTGAGTCCTGCCCGCGCCTCTATCTCCGGGTACTGGCGTCGTGGTCGTACCGAAGAAGGCTTCCGGACCTGGAAGCAGGAATTGGCGACCATCGAAGCGTCGTAACGGCATTCACAACGAGTGCGGCCCGGGTCCCCGGTGAGGGGAGCCGGGCCGCACTCGTCGTGCCGACGGGGCGCGTTGCGTCAGTGCGCAGGCTCGCTGGCGGCCTCGACGCGGGATTCCCTGGTGAGCACGGTGAACGCGGTCAGCGCGAGGGTCCCGCACACGAGGATCGAGATCGCCATCGGTACCGCGGTGCCCTCGCCGCCGAGTCCGACGAGGGGCGACACGAGTGCCGCGAGCCCGAACTGGGACGCGCCGATCACCGCCGAACCGGTGCCGGCCGCCTTGGGGACCTGCGACTGGGCGAGCGCGGTGGCGTTACCGAGGATGAAGCTGAGGCTGCTGACGCACACGAACATCAGCGGGAGGATCAGCCAAGGTGTGTACCCGACGACCAGGATCGACAGCAGCAGGAGTGCTCCACCGCAGAAAAGGGTGGTGACGCCGGCGCGCAGCAGCGACCGCGTCGGGAAACGTCCGATCAGCCGGCTGTTGACGATGTTACCGCCGACGAGACCGACGGAATTCACGGCGAAGACGAGAGAGAACTGTCCCGGGCTGAGTCCGAGGATCTCCTGCGTCACGAACGGGGACGCCGAGATGTAGGAGAACATCGCCCCGAAACTGAGAGCGAAGGTCGCGGCGTAGCCGACGAACCGCCGCTGCGACAGCACGTACCCGAAGTTGCCTGCCATGGCGGAGAAGCCGCCGCCGTGCCGCTTCTCCGGCGGCAGGGTTTCCGGGACGAAGAGCAGCACCGCGACGGTCATCGCGACGGCCAGCGCCGTGAGAACCCAGAAGATGCCACGCCACCCGATGGGGCCGAGAAGCGCGCCGCCGAGCAGGGGCGCGGCTACCGGCGCGATACCGCCGATGATCATCATGATGCTGAAAAGCTTGGCGGCCTGATCGCCCCGCGCGCGGTCGGCGATGACCGCACGCGCCAGGACGATTCCGATTCCGCCGCTGAATCCTTGGACAAGACGCGCGGCGATCAGCACCTCCACCGTCGGCGCCAGCGCGCAGAGGGCGCTGCTCGTCACCAGGACGAGCGTGCCGATGATGAGCAGTCGGCGTCGCCCCCAGCCGTCGGAGAGCGGCCCGATCACCAGCTGTCCCAGGCCGAGACCGGCCATGAACGTCGTCAGGGTGAGCTGGACACCGACCGTCGTCGTGCCGAGGCTTTCGGACATGACGGGGAGCCCGGGAAGGTACATATCGGTGGAAAGTGGTGCGATCGCCGACAGCAGCGCGAGCGCGCAGAGCATCGACAACGGGATTGTTTTACTCACTAACGAACTGTAACGGCGTGGCTCGTTGCGTCGTGCGGTGACTCCGCGCACGGTAGACCCATGCGAACCGACGGTCCGAGAGAACTGCCGCCCCCGCTCGCCGTGCACCTCGACGATTTCGCCGACCACCTCGCCCTCGAGAACAACCGCTCCGCCCACACCGTGCGCGCCTACTCCACCGATGTCCGGTCCCTGCTCGCCCACCTGGCTGCAACGAACCCGGACGCTCGCATCGCGGACCTCGACCTCGCGACGCTGCGATCGTGGCTCGCAGGGCAGGTCGAGGCCGGCGCGGCACGGACCACGATCGCGAGACGCACGTCGACGGCGCGGGCGTTCACGGCCTGGCTGGTTCGGACCGGGCGGCTCGACCAGGATCCGGCAGTGCGACTCGCGTCGGCGCGGGCACATCGGACACTGCCCACCGTGCTGCACGACGAGCAGGCCATCGAGGTCATGGAGGCTGCGAAATCGGGTGCGCAGGAACTCGACCCGTCGGCACTCCGCGACCGGGTCATCCTCGAGGTCCTGTACGCGACGGGCATCCGTGTCGGCGAACTGTGCGGGATGGACCTCGGCGACGTCGACAGCGAGCGGCGCGTGCTGCGTGTGCTCGGCAAGGGTGACAAGGAGCGGGTGGTGCCCTACGGCGTTCCGGCGGCCGACGCGCTCGATGCCTGGCTCCGTCACGGCCGCCCGCATCTGGTGCGGCCGTCGTCCGGCGATGCGCTGCTGCTCGGCAAGCGCGGCGGACGCGTCGACCAGCGCCAGGTCCGCACGGTCGTGCACGACGCGGTGTCGGCGATACCCGGAGCCCCCGATCTCGCGCCGCACGGACTCCGGCACAGTGCCGCGACCCATCTCCTCGAGGGCGGCGCGGATCTGAGAGTGGTCCAGGAAGTGCTCGGGCATTCGAGCCTCGCAACCACCCAGCTCTATACGCACGTGTCCGTCGCGCGGCTGCGTGCCGTGCACGAGCAAGCACATCCACGGGCCTGACGACCGGAACGTCGGCCCTCGTCGCCCGCGCGAACTGTCCTCCGCGCAGGGGTTCGCCCGGTGCGGACGTGCGCAGTCCCGCCCGGATTGATAGCGTGCGCGCCGCACCATCGAATTCGGGGGGATCAGATGAGACGCGACGAACCGGGCCATGCTCTGCCCGCGTGGCTGCGGGACCAGCCGCCTGCCGCAAGTGAGCCACCACCGGCACGGAAGTCTTTCCGCCGGGTGGTCCGGCCGGAGGGGGCAGGCTGCGAACCGAAGAGTGAGACGCCCGAGACAGCTGCCACCGCTGTGCAGGCGGCCGAGCGCCCCGTCGCGTCGGTCCCGTTCGGAACGCCACTCCTGCCCCCGGCCGGTGCGGCGGACGACGCGGGAGAGACACCGACCCCGGAGCCCGGAGCGCCGCGATCCGAAGACATGCCGCGCTCCGAAGAGACCGAGCCGTCCGTCACGGCTTCCGAACCATCCCCGGTGAACGCCTCCGGGGAGGACTGTCCCGATCCGGTGGTCGAGGCCGAGGAACCCTGGGCGCCGCACCAGGCCGGTGAACACGATCCGTCGGCGTTGCTCCCTCACGCGTTCGAGCACCAGCCGTCCACTGTCGATCTCGCGTCGGACGTGCTGGTCCGACGATCCCGTCGTTCTTCGCCGGCCGGGTGGCGCCGTGGTGTGCAACGGTTCGCGAAGGGACTCCTCGAGCCCGGCGACTCCACGGGGAGCGCTCGCCACGAACATCTCGTGGAACGAATCCGGCAACCGATCTCGGGGGATTACCGCATCGCGGTGCTGTCCCTCAAAGGTGGGGTGGGCAAGACGACCACGACGATCGGGCTCGGTTCCACGTTCGCCTCGTTACGTGGCGACTGTGTGGTGGCGGTCGACGCGAATCCTGATTTCGGCACGCTCGCGCAGCGCATCCCGCAGCAGACCGACGCCACGGTCCGGGACCTGCTCGCGGCAGCGCCCACGATCCGGCGCTATTCCGATGTCCGGGCGCACACCTCCCAGGCGCCGAGCCGGCTCGAGGTGCTGGCGAGCGAACGCGACCCGGCGGTGTCGGAGGCGTTCAGCGAGGACGACTACCGCGCTGTCGTCGACATCCTCCAGGTCTTCTACAACATCATCCTCACCGATTGCGGTACCGGGATCATGCACTCCGCGATGCGGGGAGTACTCGATCTGGCGAATGCCCTCGTGCTGGTGGGCTCGCCCGCGCTCGACGGTGCGCGGAGCGCTGCCGCGACCCTCGACTGGTTGCAGGCACACGGGTACGACGATCTGGTCGACCGCACGGTCGTGGTGATCAGCGCGCCGCGTCCGGGCACGTCGACGATCGACATGGATGCGCTGACTGCGCATTTCCTCGCGCGGTGCCGCGCACTGCATGTCGTCCCGTTCGACGAGCATCTGGCGGAGGGAGCCGAGATCGACCTCGAGCGGTTGCGGCCTGCGACCCGGCGTGCCTTCGTCGAGCTTGCCGCGATCGTGGCGGACGACTTTCCGCCGTTGTCCGGCCGGCATGCCGGCCGCGGCTGACGATGCGGGTGTCTCCGGTCCGGCCGAGGGTCGCGGCGCGCTCCTCAGTGCTTGCCCGGTAGCTCGACCTCGGCCGGTGACTTGTCGGTCCGTAGTCCTTTCCAGCTCGGATGGCGCAGGCTTCCGCCCGCGTATTCGCGGAACTCCACGTCGCCGACGAGGACAGGCTCGACCCAGTGCGCATCGCGGGTGTCGCGAGCCGGTGCCGGGACTGCCAGCGGGCTCGTCGTCCGCTCGAGTGAATCGAGTTGTGCGTGCAGCGTCCGCCGGGTCGCGGCGGTGAAACCCGTGCCGACCTTCCCGATGTACACCAGATGCCCTTCGTCGTCGTGCGCGCCGAGAATCAGGGAGCCGATACCTCCGGCGGCCGACCCCGACCTGGGCAGCCAGCCGACCACCACGGCCTCGGTGTTGTTCCGCAGTGGTGACTTGATCCAGGTCGGCGCCCGGGCCCCGGGCAGATACGTCGAGTCGAGCCGTTTGGCCACTACGCCTTCGAGTCCGTGCAGGCGGGCAAGGTCGAGCATCTGCGCGCCGTCGACATCGGTCCAGTACGGGGGGATCTTTACCTGCGCACTCGGTCGCACCAGGTCGTCGAGCACGGCCCGGCGCTCGGCATACGGCAACGCGGTGGTCGACCGGCCGTCGACGGCGAGAACATCGAACAGGTACAGCACCACCGGGATCTCGCGTCGCAACGCGGGCGTAGGCCGCTGCACGTGCATCCGGCGCTGGAGCCGGTGGAACGACGGTCTTCCCTTCGCATCGAGCGCGACGATCTCGCCGTCGAGTACCGCCTCGCGGCCGCCCAGGGCGAGCGACACCGGGCCGGGCAGTTCAGGATAGGAGACGGTGATGTCGTTGCCGTTGCGGCTCGAGAATCGGCAGCCGTCGGCTCCGGCCCGCGCGATCGCCCTGACACCGTCCCATTTCATCTCGAATGCCCAGCCGTCCCCGGCCGGCAGCACGCCGAGGGTCGCCAGCATCGGGGACGGTTCCGTCGGCGAGGACCGCATAGACCGAGTCTGCGGCATCCGCCCTGGCGGTGATCGGCGAATCGGGAGCGTTGCCCCCGGCTACTGCTCGTCCTCGATGCCGGTCACACCGGATGGAGACGGATAACCGGTCGCTCCACGAGGGGGAGGGGATCGAGATACTCGTCCCGGTCCCGGCGCAGTCCCCAATGCAGGCACGCCGCGACCGGGCACCCCTCGTGACCGCTCTCGACCGTGCCGATCGGATCGCCGCGCCCGATGCGCCGCCCGGACACGACCGCGGCGACGACGGGTTCGTACGTCGTGCGCAGCCCACCGGGATGGTCGACGGACACGACCGGCTTCCCCGCGACGGTGCCTGCGAACACCACCACACCGTCACCCGCAGACCGGACGTGCTGTCCGGGCGACGCGGCCAGGTCGACGCCACGGTGACCGGGCAGCCAATTCCGGTCGGGCGGGTCGAAGGCGCGAGTGACGGCGGGCCGGGGATCGAGCGGCCATCCGAACAGCGGACCGGCGGGCGGCCCGTCGGTCCGGAGGGGGCCGCCCAGGGCCGGGACCGTCCCCACGGTGAACACCAGCACCGCGAGGCAGGCGCTGCGGGACACGATCCGGCGGGCGGCCGCGATACTCATGCAGGAAGGGTGCCGTCCGCAGCCGCCCGAGCGACAGACCCGATCCGGGGTCTGTGGACAAAGCGGGAGTGCTCCACAGGGGCGACGTGCCGGTTTAGCGATCCGGCACCTGGGCACGTACACTTGTCGGGCGGTCTGTGTTCGCAGATCGACTTCGCGCGTCCGCGCACGGTGTCACCCGTTCGTACGGTGTACACCCGATGGCCGTCGATCGGTCCCGCAAGGGTTCGACGGGCATGTGGACGCCAGGGCGGGGATCGCAAGATCGCCCGCATCAACCGACACGAAAGAGAGACAACAGCCATGGCTGTCGTAACCATGAGGCAGCTGCTCGACAGCGGCGCCCACTTCGGTCACCAGACTCGACGCTGGAACCCGAAGATGAAGCGGTTCATCTTCACCGACCGCAACGGCATCTACATTATCGACTTGCAGCAGACGCTGACGTACATCGACAAGGCGTACGAATTCGTCAAGGAGACCGTCGCCCACGGTGGCACGATCCTGTTCGTCGGCACCAAGAAGCAGGCGCAGGAATCCATCGCCGAAGAGGCCACTCGCGTCGGAATGCCGTACGTGAACCAGCGCTGGCTCGGCGGCATGCTCACCAACTTCTCCACCGTCCACAAGCGCCTGCAGCGCCTGAAGGAGCTGGAGGCCATGGAGCAGACCGGTGGCTTCGAGGGTCGCACCAAGAAGGAAATCCTCATGCTCACGCGTGAGATGAACAAGCTGGATCGCACCCTCGGTGGTATCCGCGATATGGCCAAGGTTCCGTCGGCCGTGTGGATCGTCGACACCAACAAGGAGCACATCGCCGTCGGTGAGGCTCGCAAGCTCAACATCCCGGTCATCGCGATCCTGGACACGAACTGCGATCCGGACCTCGTCGACTACCCGATCCCGGGTAACGACGACGCGATTCGTTCGGCTGCGCTTCTGACCAAGGTTGTCGCTTCCGCCGTCGCCGAGGGCCTCCAGGCCCGCGCCGGCAAGAGCACGGACGCCGACGCCAAGCCCGAGGCCGGCGCCGAGCCGCTCGCCGAGTGGGAGCAGGAACTGCTCTCGCAGGCCACCCCGGCCGCCGAGGCCGAGGCCCCTGCTGCAGAGGCTCCCGCCGCGGAAGCTCCCGCTGCCGAGGCATCTGCCGCGGACGCAACGCCCGAGGCCTGATCCCGATGGACGGCCCCGACCGGTAGATCGCAAGATCCATGGTCGGGGCCGTCTGTTCGCGAGCGGCCCGGACATTCGCTGCGCCGCCCGCACTCCGAGACTTTCCATCACAGACACAGGAGGCTCGCTTCCATGGCGAACTACACCGCCGCCGACGTCAAGCGTCTCCGTGAGCTCACCGGCTCCGGAATGCTGGACTGCAAGAATGCTCTCGCCGACAACGACGGCGACTTCGACAAGGCCGTCGAGCAGCTGCGCATCAAGGGTGCCAAGGACGTGGGCAAGCGCGCCGAGCGCTCCACCGCCGAAGGCCTGGTCGTGTCCAAGGACGGCGTGCTCGTCGAGCTGAACTCGGAGACCGACTTCGTCGCCAAGAACGACGAGTTCAAGGCTCTCGCCGACACGATCGTCACCGCGGCCGCGCAGGCGCGTCCCGCCGATGTCGACGCCCTCAAGGCCGTCGAGATCGACGGCAAGACGGTCGACGCGCTGGTTCAGGAGATGTCCGCGAAGATCGGCGAGAAGCTCGAGCTTCGCCGCGTCGCGTCGTTCGACGGCCAGACGTCCGTCTACCTGCACAAGCGTGCGTCGGACCTGCCGCCGTCGGTCGGCGTCCTCGTCGAGTACACCGGTGAGGGCGACGCTGCCGCCGAGGCCGCGCGTGCCGCCGCGATGCAGATCGCTGCGCTCAAGGCCAAGTACGTCACCCGTGACGAGGTCCCCGAGGACATCGTCGCCAACGAGCGTCGTATCGCCGAGGAGACCGCAAAGGCCGAGGGCAAGCCCGAGGCTGCGCTCCCGAAGATCGTCGAAGGCCGCGTCAACGGCTACTTCAAGGATGTCGTGCTCACCGAGCAGGCCTCCGTCACGGACTCGAAGAAGACCGTCAAGGCGATCCTCGACGAGGCCGGTGCCACGGTTGTCCGCTTCGTGCGGTTCGAGGTCGGCGCCAGCTAGAATGTCTGCTTCTCGACCCCGCCGGCTCTCTGCCGGCGGGGTCGAGGTGTGTCAGGGCACGCCCACCGGCACGCGCACGGCCGCCGCACGGGCGGTCCGCCGCCGTGCGAACGGTCATGACACAGCGTGTCGTCTCGCGCCCGGTCTCGGTTCCACCGGGTCGATGAGGCAGGATGAAAGGGCCGATTCATGCGCAACCAGAGGAGAGTCATGTCCGAACACGCCCACGAACGGCCCGGTTTCCGCCGGGTGCTCCTCAAGCTCGGCGGCGAGATGTTCGGCGGCGGCACCGGCAAGGTGGGGCTGGATCCCGACGTCGTGACCACGGTGGCAGAGCAGATCGCCGAGGTCGTGCGCAGCGGTGTGGAAGTTGCCGTGGTGATCGGCGGCGGAAACTTCTTCCGCGGCGCGGAACTGCAACAGCGCGGCCTCGAACGCGCTCGCTCCGACTACATGGGCATGCTCGGCACGGTCATGAATTCCCTTGCGCTGCAGGATTTCCTGGAGAAGCAGGGTATCGACACCCGCGTGCAGACCGCCATCACGATGGGGCAGGTCGCCGAGCCGTATCTCCCGCTTCGCGCCCGCCGGCACCTCGAGAAGGGCCGCGTCGTCATCTTCGGTGCGGGCATGGGCATGCCGTACTTCTCCACCGACACCACCGCCGCGCAGCGCGCGCTCGAGATCGGGGCCGATGTCGTGCTGATGGCGAAAGCCGTCGACGGCGTCTATTCCGCCGACCCGCGGGTGGTTCCCGATGCGGTGATGTTCGAGGAGATCACCCACCGCGAGGTCATCGAGAAGGACCTCAAGGTCGCGGACGCGACCGCTTTCAGCCTGTGCATGGACAACTCCATGCCGATCATGGTCTTCAACCTGCTGACCAAGGGCAATATCGCCCGGGCCGTCAACGGTGAGAAGATCGGAACGCTCGTACGGTCATGAACGGACAACGGAACATGGAGGAACTGCCGTGATCGATGAAGCCCTCTTCGAAGCCGAGGAGAAGATGGACAAGGCCGTCACGGTGGCCAAGGACGAGCTCGGGGGCATCCGCACCGGACGCGCGAATCCCGGCATGTTCAACCGCATCGTGGTGGACTACTACGGCTCGCCGACGCCCGTCACGCAGATTGCCAGTATCAGTGTGCCCGAGGCACGCATGGTCATCGTCAAGCCGTACGAGCAGTCGCAGCTCGGCGCGATCGAAACTGCGATCCGCAACTCCGATCTCGGCGTGAACCCGAGCAACGACGGGCACATCATCCGCATCTCGGTGCCGCAGCTCACCGAGGAACGTCGCCGCGAACTCGTCAAGCAGTCCAAGTCGAAAGGCGAGGACGCGAAGGTTGCCGTGCGCAACGTCCGGCGCAAGGCGATGGAAGAACTCGGCCGCATCCAGAAGGACGGCGAAGCCGGCGAGGACGAAGTCAACCGCGCGGAGAAGGAACTCGACAAGACCACGGCCAAGTACGTGGCGCAGATCGACGAACTGATCAAGCACAAGGAAGCCGAGTTGATGGAGGTCTGACGGTGGGCAGAGCCGACGGGTCTTCAACCCCGCAGCTTCCACTCGGTGCCGAAGGCGACTCCGGTACCACCCCCGCAGTCTCGGACTCGACATCCGGTACCGCACCCGCGAAGCCGGCCTCCCGTGCCGGCCGAGACCTCCCTGCCGCGATCGCGGTGGGGTCCGGGCTCGGCGGTCTTGTCATCGTAATTCTGCTGTTCGCCCCGACTGCCTGGCTTGCCGTGGTCGCGGCGGCGATCGCCATAGCAACGTGGGAGGTCACCAAGCGCCTCCGCGAAGCCGACGTGTCGGTTCCGCGCGTGCCTCTCCTGCTCGGTGGGCAGGCGATCATCTGGCTGGGATGGCCGTACGGCACCACCGGCGTACTCGGTGCCTTCGCGGGCACCGTTGTGGTCACCATGTTGTGGCGACTGTTCGACCGCGGCTTGGCGGCGCAGCCGCACAACTATCTCCGGGACACCGCGGTAGCGGTGTTCACCGCGGCGTGGTTGCCGCTGCTCGCCTCGTTCGCGACATTGATGGTCCTCGAAGATCAGGGTGCCGCCCGCGTCTTCTGCCTGATGCTGGTGTGCGTGGCGTCCGATATCGGTGGTTACGCGGCGGGCGTGCTGTTCGGTAAGCACACGATGGCCCCGGCGATCAGCCCGAAGAAGTCCTGGGAAGGATTCGGAGGTTCGCTGGTCGCCTGTGTGGCCGTAGGAATCCTCACCGTCACCTTCCTGCTCGACGGCCCGTGGTGGGTCGGTGCCGTCCTCGGCGTGGTCCTGGTCTTCACGGCCACGGCCGGTGACCTGATCGAATCCCAGGTCAAGCGGGAACTCGGCATCAAGGACATGGGCACACTCCTGCCGGGCCACGGCGGCATCATGGATCGGCTGGATTCGATCCTGCCGTCCGCATTCGTCACCTGGCTGATCCTCACCGCTTTCATCTAGTGGCTGTCGGCAACAGCGGCCGCGACCGGGGCGTGATAGCGAGCCCCAACATCTGGCACTGGCCCGCGGTCTACGAAGAGGAGAACCGGGCCCAGGACACCCGCGGCGCCGTTTATGCGGCGCTGCGGGAGTCGGTCGACTGGACCGGCCGTGATGTCGTCGACGTGGGATGCGGCAGCGGCTACCATCTGCCGATGTTCGCCCGTGCGGCGCGCACGGTGACCGGTGTGGAACCCCACCCGCCGCTCGTGGCGGCGGCACGGCGCCGGGTCGAGGATCTGTCGACCGTCCGGGTTCTGCGAGGATCCGCCGCGTCTCTGCCGTTGCCGGACGCCTCCACCGACCTCGTTCACGCCCGCACCGCGTACTTCTTCGGCCCCGGATGCGGGGCCGGAATCCTCGAGGCCATGCGGGTGCTGCGGCCCGGGGGAGCGCTCGCCGTCGTCGATCTCGACGCGACCGCCCATCCGTACGGAGAGTGGATGCGCGCCGACCTCCCGCACTACGACCCTCCGGCCGTCGAAGCGTTCTTCCGCGCCCAGGGATTCGACCTGCGACGCGTCGACACGGAATGGGCGTTTCCGGACCGTGCGGCCCTCGAACGCGTGCTGGGTATCGAATTCGGCCCGGAGGTGGCATCCTGGGCGATCAGGGAAACACCCGGCACGACACTGACCGTGCGCTATCGCCTCCACGTCCGTCGCAAACCGGCAGGCGTCGAAATACGCTGAGCCGGACCGCGTCGTGCCCGTCAGCGCGACACGCCGACGTGGAATGCCCTCGCGAGTTCGGTGATCTTCTTCGCTTTCGCCAGTGTGGGCAGGTCGCTGCCGTCGTGCACACCGTGGCCGTCCTCGCCCAGTTCGTCGATCACCCGGCGTGCCCATCCGACGTCCTCGGCGCTGGGACTCAACGCCGCGTTGACATACGGCGTCCGCTCCGGCGTCATACAGAGCTTTCCGGTCATGCCCATCGAGCGTGTGCGCTCGGCATCCTGCCGCAGCGCCGCCGGGTCGGCGCTCAGCGACGGACCGTCGACGGGCCCGGGCAGGCGCGCGGCGCGACTGGTGATCACCAGACGCGACCGCGGGTAGGCCAGGGCCAGCGGCGAATCGCTCATACCGGTGTCGCGCCGGAAGTCACCGCTGCCGAAGACGAGGCGGAACGTGCCGTCGGCCCGGGCGATCTCGGGCGCGGCCTCGAGACCGGTCGCCGATTCGATGAGCACCAGGATCCGGGTGCCGTCGGGCATCGCGTCGGCGGTGGCATCGACCTGCTGGCCGCTTTCGGTCTTCGCGAGCATGACTCCGGCGAGATGCGGGATCGCGCTCAGAGCTGCGAGGTCGTCGGCCCAGTGCGGGGTGCTGGTGTCGTTGATGCGCACCCACGCAGAACTGCCGTCGCTGATCCAGTGCGCCACGGCGGCGCGGGCGTCGGCCTTGCTCGCGGCCGGAACCGCATCTTCGAGGTCCAGAACGATCGCGTCGGCGGGCGACGCGGCCGCGGCGTCGAATTTTTCCGGTGCGGTGCCGGGCACCAGTAGCCACGATCGGGCGAGTTCCGGAGCGATGCTGGTGGCCATAGAGCCATGGTCCCCCTGCCGATAGGCGAGCATCACAGCAACGGCGAGTCCGGGCCGCTCCGGTTCATGGGAGAATGGATCATTATGGCTTCTTCTCTGCCCCTGGTATTCGACGCACCCAAGCGCGGCATGCCGCCGCGACACCTCGCCGACCTCGATTCCGAGCAGCGACGTGAGGCGGTGCGGGAGCTGGGTCTGCCGGCGTTTCGCGCCGACCAACTCGCTCGCCAGTACTACGGGCGTCTCGAGGCGGACCCGGCCAAGATGACCGACCTGCCCGCAACGGTGCGGGACACGGTGGGCACGGCCCTGTTCCCCCCTCTGCTCACCGCGGTCAAGCACATCGCCTGCGACAAGGGCGAGACCCGCAAGACGCTGTGGCGCGCCCACGACGGCACACTCCTCGAAAGTGTGCTGATGCGCTACCCCGACCGCGCGACCCTCTGCATCTCGAGCCAGGCCGGATGCGGGATGGCGTGCCCCTTCTGCGCGACCGGCCAGGGCGGTCTCGACCGCAATCTGACGACCGCGGAGATCGTCGATCAGGTGCGTGCGGCCGCGGCCGCGCTTCGCGACGGTGACGTAGCCGGCGGGCCGGGGCGACTGTCCAACGTCGTGTTCATGGGCATGGGCGAACCGCTCGCGAACTACAAGCGGGTCGTCGCTGCGGTCCGTCGTATCACCTCGCCGGCACCCGACGGCCTCGGTTTGTCCCAGCGTTCGGTCACTGTCTCGACGGTCGGGTTGGCGCCCGCGATCCGCAAGCTCGCCGACGAGGGGCTGAGCGTGACGCTCGCCGTGTCGCTGCACACCCCCGACGACGAACTGCGCGACACCCTCGTACCCGTGAACAACCGCTGGTCGGTGAAGGAGGTGCTCGACGCCGCGCGCTACTACGCCGACAAGACCGGGCGCCGGGTTTCCATCGAGTACGCGTTGATCCGCGATGTGAACGATCAGCCGTGGCGTGCCGACCTGCTGGGCAAGAAGCTGCACAAGGCACTCGGCGCGCTGGTGCACGTCAATCTGATTCCGCTCAACCCGACGCCGGGTAGCGAGTGGGACGCAAGCCCCAAGCACGTCGAACGCGAGTTCGTGCGGCGCGTACAGGCCCAGGGCGTCTCCTGCACGGTGCGTGACACCCGCGGCCAGGAAATTGCCGCGGCGTGTGGCCAGCTCGCCGCCGAAGGCTGAGAACGGGGCGACGTGGCGACCCGGACCACCTCGGACTGAGCCGGCTCAGACTGCTCGATCCTGCTTCGCCTCGAGGTCGCCGGCGCCGAAGTACGCTGCCTCGAGACGATCCCGGTCGGCCAGCAGTTCCGCCGCGCTGCCCTCGAGGACGACGCGGCCGTGCCCGAGCACGATCGCGCGGTCCGACACGGCGAGAGCGAGTTCGACGTGCTGCTCCACCAGCACGACGGCGATGTTCTCGTCGCGAGCGAGATCCCGGATGGCGGGCAGCATCTGTTCCACGACGAGCGGTGCCAGCCCGAGGCTCATCTCGTCGACCATGAGGATCCGCGGTTCCGCGAGTAGCGCCACCGCGATCGCGAGCATCTGCTGTTCACCGCCGGACAGGAGACCGACTGTGCGCGACTGCAATCGGGCAAGAGCCGGAAACCTGTCGAGAACGAGTTCTTCCCGGGCACGGTCGGCTGTACTGCGGGCGAGCCGGAAGTGGTCGCGCACCGTCATGGTCGAGAAGAGGCCGCGGTCGTCGGGAACGAGTCGGATACCGCGCCGCGCCATCCGGTAGGGCCTGCGGTGGTCGACCGGGGCACCGAGGGCGGTGACCGCACCGCCCATCACCGGAAGCAGTCCCGCGAGTGTCAACAGAGTCGTCGTTTTGCCCGCGCCGTTGGATCCGAGGATCGAGACGACCTCACCGGCGGAGACGGTCAGGTTCACGTCGGAGACCGCGGCGACGCCGTTGTAACCGGACGTCATGGATTCGGCGGTGAGCACCACGTCAGCCATGAGTGGTCTCCATCGGTGTGCCGAGATACGCAGCGATCACAGCAGGATCCTTTCTCGCCTCTTCCGGTGTGCCCGAGAAGATCACCTTCCCGAACTCCATGACGTAGATGCGGTCGCACACACCGAGAATCAGCGACATGTCGTGGTCGATGAGCAGCACTCCCGGACCGCCGCGCGCCACGGCACGGATACGCTCGGCGAAGTCGAGGCTCTCCTGGCTGTCGAGGCCCGCGGCGGGCTCGTCGAGCAGCAGCAGGCGGCAGTTCCCGACGAGTGCACGTGCGACGCCGACGAGTTTCTGTTGTCCGAGGGTGAGATCGCGCGCCGTGGTCTCCCCGAGATCGCCGAGGCCCACCGCATGCAGCGTCGAGGCCACGAGTTCGTCCGTGCCGGTCTTCCGGCGGCCGAACAGATCCCGCCACAGCGTCGACGGTCCGCCGGGACGCAGGGCGGCGACGACATTCTGCGCGACGGTGAGGTTGCCGAAAAGCTCACCGGATTGCCATGTGCGGGACAGTCCGGCGCGTCTGCGCAGATGCGGCGCACGTCCGTCGAGCCGTGTGTCGCCGAGAGTGATCTCGCCGCCGTACTCGGTGAAGCCGGTGACTGCGTCGACGAACGTGGTCTTGCCGGCACCGTTCGGCCCGATCAGTCCGACGATCTCCCCGGAGCCGACCGTCAGCGACACGTCGTCGTTGGCGACGACGCCTCCGTAGGCGACGGTCACGTTCCGCGCGGACAGCCGCGCCGGTTTCTCATCCGGCATCACTCACCGCAACCTTTCTGTCGTCGGCGTTCGGGGCGGAGTCGGTCCCCGGTGGGGCAGGTGGTCGCGATCGGCGGGAGCGGACCAGATCGGCGATCCTGGATGCTTCTCCCGCCACACCGACGGGATTGACGATCGCGGTGGCGATCAGCGCCAGTCCGGAGATCAGCGCGTAGTAGTCACCGAAATCGAACACGTTGTGCAGCAACACGTAGACGATCCCCAGTGGCCCGATGACGCCGGCGATCATCGCGCCGCCGACCGAGGTGATGCCGCCCAGGTAGGCGACCGCAAGCACCTGCAATCCCACGAAGACCGTGAAGGACTCCGCCGAGAGCTGGCCTGCGCTGTACCCGATGAGGCAACCGGCGACACCGGCGATGAAGGCGGAGAGACCGAACCCGACGAGCTTGGTCAGCCGCACGTTGATGCCGCTCGCGGCGGCGGCGCGCTCATTGGCGCGTACTGCCAGAAACGTCCGGCCCGTGTCGCCGGACGCGAGCCGGATGAATCCCCAGACGACCAGGACTGCGACGACCAGGACGGTGAGGGAGAACGACAGACGCGCGATGTCGCTGCCCTCGCGCACACCGAGATTCAGTCCGAACAGCGTGGGGTTGGCGATGGGATTTCCCGACGGAGGGGTCAGGCTGTAGTTGTTGAAGACGAACCGCTCGATGGCCAGGGCGGCCGCGATGGTGACGATCGCGAGTTGCGCGCCCCGGATTCTGAAGGCGGGCAGCGCTATCAGCATTCCCAGCCCCGCCGCGACGAGCGAGCAGAACACCAGTGCTACCGGGAACGGTAGACCCCAGCCGGTGGTCACCTTCGACAGCATGAATCCTGCCGCTCCGGCGAATGCCGCCTGCGCCAACGAGATCTGGCCGAGGTAACCGGTGATCACCACGTACGACAGGGCCAGGAGCATCAGGATGATCGAATAGGTCAACCCGAAACGGTACGTGCCGGAGGTGACCGCCAGCAGGACCCCGGTCGCGACGACCACGACGGCGGCGGGGATCGGCCGGAAGCGCGGAATCCGCACATCGGGCAGTTTGACCGTCTGGAGCGAACCGCGGGACGGTATCCGTCCGCCGAACGCGAAGAGGATCACGATGATCACGAGGAACGGCACAACCTGGTCGACGCCGGATTGCGCCCACACCGGCCACCAGTTCTCACCGGTGAGCAGGTTGAGCACCGATTGGAATGCTCCCAGGGCGAGCGAGGCGATCACGATCGTCGCGACGGACTCCATCCGGGCGACGAGGAGCACCGCGAGAGCGGGCACGACGAGCAGCGAGTAGTTGAGAGGATTCAACCCGGTCAAGCTCGCGCCCAGGACGACACCCATCGTGCTGACGAACGACGCCATCACCATCGCGAGTGCGGCGAGGCGGTCCGCCGAGAATCCCATGAGCGTCGCGCCCCGCTCGTTCTCGGCGGCCGCCCGGGTAGCCGCACCGGCCCGCGTGAAGCGGAAGTATGCCCAGATCAGTGCGGAGAGCGCCACCATGATCCCCGCCATCACCAACTCGGCGGACGAGACGGTGGTGCCGAAGACGTCGAGGGAGCCGTCCGGGACGATCGCCTCGATCGGAATGTTGTTCGGGCCGAACCGAAGCACCACCAGCGCCTGGATGGTGAGCATCAGTGCGACCGAGACGACCACCTGCGCGAGTGCCGGTGCGCGCCGGACGGGCCGGAACACCAGGTAGTGCGTGAGAAGGCCGAGGAGCAGTGCCATGAGCAGCCCGATGGCCAGCGCCACCGGGGTGGACGGTTTCTCGTCGAACTCCAGGCTTCCGATCGGCAGAACCAGTGTTCCGTCGCGGCGCAACTGCGCGAAGACGTACGCGCCCCACATCGCGGTCGCGCCCTGGGCGAAGTTGATGATGCCGGTCGACCGGTAGACGAGCAGCAGGCCGCCCGACAGCCCGATGTACACCGCTGCGAGGCCGAACCCCAGGACGATGAACTGCAGGTAGGTGCTCATGGTGTACTCCGGCGCGTCTCGGTCGTCATGTCTCGGTCGTCATGTCGTGATCGTCAGGACGCGGGCATCAGGGACGGATCGAGGTCGATGTATCCGTTCTCGTCCACCGAGCGGAGAGTCCCGTCCTCCTGCACCTCGAAGAAGATTGCCTGCGCGTTGCAGGTGGTGGCGACCCCGGGCCATTGCTGCCCGTCGCACGTCACCGTGGGTCCTGCGAACGAGGGGAAGTCCTTCACTGCCTTGAACGCGTCCGTGACCGTGCCCGCGGTGATCTCTCCGCCGTGGTCGGACAGGATCTGGGCGATGTTGACGATCGCGGCGAACGTGTAGATCGACCGCGACGACAGTTCGTTCCCGTAACCGACCGCGTCCATCGCGTCGGCGAAGACGTCGAGTTGTTCCTGCACCTCGGCGGGCGCCGACTCCTTTGCCAGCGGCACCCACAACCGCGGCTGGGTGACGATACCGGCGGCGTCGGTCCCCATCTCGTCGATGAACTGGGAACACGACCCCGCGAGGATGGTGTCCTCGTAGCCTTGCCGGCGCAAGGCCTGGAACAGGCTCGTGCATCCGTCTTCCGGCAGAGCGATCACACCGGCCATGTCGGGGTTGTCCGCAAGCTGTGTCGCGGCAACGACATTCAGATTCGCGCCCGACGCCGGGGGATACTGCACGCTGACATCGATGCCCATTCCCTCGGCGATCGGCATGATCAGATCGTCGACGTAGGCATGGGAGGTCGGGGATTCGTTGACCGCGAGAGACGCGGTCGTCTTCCCCATGGTCTCGAGCGCTGACATGCTGGCGAGCGCTGCGAACGACACGGGGCCGGTGAAGTAGAACGCCTGCCCGTATTCGGCGGCGTCGGCGACGAACGATCCGGCGAGCGTTCCGATGATGGGGATACCCGCAGAACCGAGGATCGGTACCGCGGCCCCCATGCTCTGATCCACCGCGTCGATCACGAGCGGCACATTCTTCGAGACGAAGCCGTTGGCGCAGTTGATGGACGTTTCGGGGCTGCCGTCACCACCGCACACATCCACTTCGAGTGGGCGGCCGTTGATGCCTCCGAGCACCTCGTTCACGTAGTGGACGCCGGCTTCGAGCCCGTACGCGGTCTGCGGGTACGCGGTTGCACCTTTGATGGGTGCCTGCGCGCCGATGACGATGGGGGCGCCGGTGGGTGCGGCGGCGTCTCCGGACGCGTCGCCGCCGCTCGATCCGCACGCCGACACGGTGAGTGCGGCCACTGCTGCGATCGCACCGATATGGAGCTTCTTCATGGGTGTGCCACTTTCTCGAATCAGTCGCGGGAAGTGAGAGATCGGGCGGCGAGTGTGTGTTCGGGGAGGTACGGCACCAGGCCGGGTTCGGGCTGCACGTCGAACGAGCGCAACGCGGTCGCCAGCATCGCGTAACACCCGACCGTGAACACGATGTCCATCAGTTGCTGCTCCCCGAACTCGCCGGAGAGCACGCGCCACGTCTCGTCGGACACCGCGCCCTCGCCGATCAATTCGTCGGTCGCCGCCAGCAGTGCGCGGTCGATGTCGGACCATCCCGGCGCTGCGGGGCCTTCGGCGATGCCGGTGATCTCGTCGGCCGTGATGCCGGCACGATCCGCGAGGATGACGTGCTGGGCCCATTCGTAGTCGGAGTGGCGAAGCGTGGCGACTCGGAGAACCATCAGTTCCCGCTGCCGGATCGACAGCGTGGACTGCGCCAGCAAATGCTTGTTGAAGCTCAGAAACGCCATCGCCAGCGACGGGTGGCGGGCCAGCGTGCCGAGCAGGTTGGTTCCCGGTTGCCGCTCTTCTTCGGGCACGTTGCTCGCGACGGCTGAACGGAAACCCGTGACGTACGCTGCAATCTCCTCTGTCCAATCCTCTTGGGGAGCGGGAGAAATCCGGACCATCGTGCTCGGTGTCCTTTCGTCGGGAAGATGCGTGCTCGGCAGAGCGCGATCAGGTGTTGCGTCCGCCGTTGACGCCGATGACCTGGCCGGTGATGTAGCCGGCCTCCTCGCTGACGAGGAACGCGCAGGTCGCCGCGATGTCCTCGGGCTGCCCGATCCGCCCGACGGGCGTCTTCGCGGTTTGCTGATCGAGGTCGACGAATCCCTTCTCGACCGTGCGGCGCAACATGGGTGTGTCGATGAAACCGGGCGGAATCGTGTTGACGGTGACACCGTGCTTGCCGAATTCCAGGGCCAGCACCTTCGTCAGTCCGACGACACCCGACTTGGCGGACACGTAGCCCGCAAGCCCGGGGGAGCCGCTGTGGAAACTCGAGGACGAGATGTTGACGATGCGGCCCCAGCCTTCGTCGAGCATGTCGGGAAGCACGGCCTGGCAGCAGTCGAATGTGCCGGTGAGGTTGACCGCCAGCGACTTCTGCCACAACTCCGCGGTGATGTCGAGGAAGGGAGAGTCGAGGGAGAGCCCGGCGTTGTTCACGAGAACGGTGGGCCGGCCCAGGCGGGAACGCACCTCGGCGACACCGGCGTCGATGTTCGCTCGGTCGGTGACATCGACCTGCACACCGAGTGCTTTTCCTCCGGCCTCGACGATCGTGTCGGCCGTCGCGGCTGCGGCATCGCCGTCGAGGTCGAAGATCGCCACCATGTTCCCGTCGGACGCGAGACGCAGCCCGATCGCCCGGCCGATACCGGAACCTCCGCCGGTCACTATCGCGATGCGGTCGCTCATTTGATCGGCTCCCGTCCGGCGATGGTCGAGCGGTGCATCACGCGCGGCTGCGACCTGTCGAACGCGCAGGCTCGGTGCAGCAGGCCGTGGTTGTCCCAGACGACCAGGTCACCGACCGACCAGGTGTGTCGATACACCCGATCCGGGGTCGTTGCACGCTTCTCGAGATCCTCGAGCAACGCCCGCCCCTCGTCGAAGTCCATCCCCACGATGTGCGATGCGAACGCCCCGATCACCAGCGAGCGGCGCCCGGAATCGTGTTCCCAGACCAGGGGGTGCTCCCGTGGAGGGCGCGACGCCCACTCGTCCAGCTGCGCCTGCGTCGGGTTCGGATAGGACCGGCGCTGGATGGCTTCGAAGGTGTAGACGGCGTGAAGATCGGCGAATCCCTCCTTCTCGTCGTCGGTCAACGCGTCGTAGGCCGCGTACGTGCTGGCGAACTCGGTCTCGCCGCCGTCGGCGGGAATGATTCGAGCACTCAGCATCGTCGCCTTCGCGGCAACGTCGTCGCTCAGGCCGTCGATGTGCCAGAAGACGTTGGAGGCAAGATATTCCGCATTCGCGTTGGCAGGGTCGAAACTGACCTCCATCACTTCCTCCGCGGCCGGAGGCACGTCGGGGAATGCGCGCAGGGGGCCGAGCTTGCGGCCGAACGCCACTTGGGCGTCGTCGTCGGCGTGCAGTTCGCGGAACAGCAGGACGCCGTACTGCTCGAGCGCGTCCAGGCACGCCCCGGGTAAGTCCTCGTCGTGGAGCAGTCGGTCGACGTCGACGTCGAGGATCTCGGCCCCGACGTTCTCGCTCAGCTTTTCTAGGGTGAGTGTGCGCATCCGTCATTCCTCGCTTGTGATCATGGGTTCGCGGGCAGGTGCCGTCGGCAGATTCGGGTCCTGCTGTCAGCCCGGGACGTTCGGCTCCCGGACGTTGGTCAGCGGGCGGGTGTACGACGGGTCGCTCGTACTCCGGGAAGGTGCGCCGTTGTCGTGGATACCGGGCACGTCGGCGAACGGGATCTCCATCGACGGAACCATTCCCGACCACTCGATCATGTTGGTGCGCAGAGCGATACGCCACTGGCCGTCGCGGCGTTCCAGCCGGTCGATGTACCGTCCGCCGGCAACCCAGTTGCTGTCGTCGAGGTTCCGGGCGGCGAACAGGTAATAGGTCTCGGTGTGTGCGGTGTCGCCGTCGATATCGCACGTGTGATTGAGCAGATTGTGGTGGGTGGCCTTCTGGCCCCGGGCGTGCATGTCGGTGGACCAGTCGTACAGGTCCACCGGTCCGCCGACGAAGCTTCCCGCGGCGATGATCGCGTCGGGGTGGAAGGCCGAGAGGAAGAGATCGCGGTCGAAGCGATCCATCGCCCGGCTGAACCGCGTGAGCGTATCGAGAATGTCCTGGCGATCGAGGATCGACTCGAGTCTGGCGATCCTGTCCGGGGAAAGTCCTGTCACCGGCGTGGTCATGGTGCGCTCCGTTGCATTCGGGGGGAGGAGGTGTGGGCGTCGGCGATCGGCGACCAGAGGGGTTCACCGCGCGTCGCCCGGAGAGACGGAATCGTTCTCCCGTCGATATCGACGATGCCGTAATGCTGCGCGAGTTCGGCAGTGATGAAGGTGCCGCCGGATCGGGTCATCACGTCCGGATCGTTCGCAAGAGCCCCGATCACCCGGCCCGGAAACTCCGGTGAGCAACCGTTTTCCGGGCGGGTCGCCGACCCCGCCGTCAACCCGGGGATGGCGGCGAGATTGCGTTCCGCGCGTTCGGTGAAGGTCAGGCCCTGCCAGAGCGAGACCGAGGCCACGTCGTGGGGTTGTAGTTCGACCGCCATGTCGCGCGCCATGCGGTCCACCGCGGACTTGGCCGTCCCGAAGACGACGCCGTAGGTGTAGGCCACGCCGGTATAGCCGGACACCGCCACGATGAGCCCGGATCTTTGCGGAACCATCAGTTTCGCGGCGTGCCGGGCGGCGACGAAGTTCGACCGCACCCCTACATCCACCATCTCCCAGTTCGACAACGGCTTCTCCCAGAAGGGATCAGGGTCCGTCAGATCGTCGGGAAGCGAGAACGCATTGTTGACGAGGATGTCGAGGCGGCCCTGTTCGTTGCCGACACGCTCGAAGAGGGAGGCAACCTGATCGTCGTCCGCGTGGTCCACCTGGACGGCGACGCCCCGGCCGCCACGGTGATCACACTCGGACGCGGTTTCCCCGATGGTGCCCGGGAGTGGGTGCGTGCCGGGCGTATTCGTGCGGCCACTGGCATAGACAGTGGCGCCCTGTTCCGCCAGTGCCAGCGCGATCCCCTTGCCGATACCGCGGCTGGCGCCGGTGACCACAGCGACCTTGCCCGACAACGCACCCATTCGAACTCCTTACCGCTGTAGCGGGTTACTTGCGTGTGGCGAGGTCGCCGGCGGCGAAGAACGCTTCGCTGTGATCTCCGGCGGCCTTGCCTGTGAACCGGTCGTCGCTGAACGGCGTGCCCATGACGCCCTGCGACCAGTCGACCGAGACGCCGTCGTCGCGGAACCAGTCGTAGAGCATCGTGCGTTCCGCGATCCGCCACTGCCCGTCGCGCTGCTCGAATCGATCGAGGTAGCGGCCGCCGAGGACGGTGTCTCTTTCCTCGGTCCCCGTGTCGACGCGGTGGTAGGCGACGACATGCGTTTCGGCGAGCAACGCATCACCTGCCGGCTCGATGTGGGTCTGACCGAGCAGATGCTGTGTCACCAGAACGGCGGGCGAGCCCGGGACGACCCATGCGAAGTACTCGTCGAACGACCCCGCGAAGATGCCGAAATCCACGGTCGCGTCCGGCCAGAAGGCGGCGCGGACGGACTCACCGTCCCGGCGGTCCTCGCCGCGCGCGAGCCCGACGACGCACGCACGGACTCGATGGTGTGCGAGAAGCATGCCGAGGTCGGGGTCTTCGCTCACTCCGCGCCGTCCTCGGCCGCGTAGCCGATCACGGCCTTGATCTCCAGGTAGTCGTGAAAGCCGAATTCGCCCCACTCGCGCCCGTTCCCGCTCTTCTTGTAACCGCCGAACGGGGCGCCGAAGTCGAATGCGCCGTTGATGGTGATGTTGCCTGCGCGGATTCGACGCGCGACACTGCGGGCCTGCTCGAGGTCCGCACCGGCCACGAATGCGGCGAGACCGTACTCGGTGTCGTTGGCGATGTCGACGGCGTGATCGATGCTGTCGTAGCCGAGGATCGTGAGGACCGGCCCGAAGATCTCTTCGCGTGCGATCGTCATGTCGTTCTTGACGTCCGCGAACACGGTGGGCTGCACGTAGTACCCGACGGCCAGTCCGTCCGGGCGCCCGACACCGCCGCCGACGAGAGTCGCGCCCTCGTCGATGCCCTTCTGGATCAGCGACTGGATCTTGTCGAACTGCGCCTTGGACACCACCGGCCCGATCGAGAAATCGCCCTCGGGGTCGCCCACGGTGATCTGCGACAGCGTCTGCGCCGCGATGTCGATGGCCTCTGCCATGCGTTCGCCGGGAACGAGCATGCGCGACCCGGCGCTGCAGGTCTGGCCCGAGTTGACCATCATGGTGGCGACGCCCGCTCCGACATTCGCGGCGAAGTCGGCGTCGTCGAGAATGACGTTCGGGCCCTTGCCGCCGAGTTCCTGCGTCACGCGCTTGACGCCGACCGCCGCGGCGGCGGCGATGTCGGCTCCGGCGCGCGTCGAACCGGTGAAGGACACCATGTCGATATCGGGATGGCCGGAGATGGCCCGGCCGACGCCGGCGCCGTCACCCTGGACCAGGTTGAACACGCCCGCGGGGACACCCGCTTCGTGCAGGATCTCCGCGAAGACCTGTGCGCTGAAGGGCGACTGCTCCGACGGCTTGAGCACCATGGTGCAGCCGGTGGCCAAGGCGGGGAACACCTTCACCGCGATCTGGTTGAGCGGCCAGTTCCACGGCGTGATCAGGCCGCAGACGCCGATGGGCTCTTTCGCGATGAGGGTGCCGCCACGCTGTTCCTCGAACGTGAAGTGCTCGAGTACGTCGATCGCGGTGGTCAGGTGCCCGAGTCCCAGGTTCACCTGGAAGCCACCCGCCAGCGCCTTCGGAGCGCCCATCTCCTCGGTCAGTGCGGACGCGAGATCGCCCATCCGCTGCTGGTAGAGGTCGAGGATGTTGCGGAGCACGCCCAGTCGCTGCTCGCGGCTCGTCCCGGACCAACCGGGAAAGGCGCGCCGGGCGGCTCCGACCGCTTTGTCGACGTCCGCGGCGGAGCCGAGCGCCACGATCCCCGCTACCTCCTCGGTGGCCGGGTTGACGACCTCGAAGGTCTCCGACTGCGCAGGATCGGTCCACTGCCCGTCGATATAGAACTTCCGGTACTCACGCATGTTTGCCCGATTCTCTCGTGTTGTTCGACCCGGATGTCACTGCCGGACTCCGGAAAGGCGCTGTCACTGCTGACCTTCGGCGTACCAGGTACGGAACTCGTCGTAGCTGGGCATTTCCTCCGAGTTGGCCTTGGGGTCGACGGCGACGTGGATGACGCCCGGCTTGCCGCTGGCGTAGGCGCGTTTGATCGCGGGCGCGATGTCTTCGTCGCGCTCGACGTACTCGCCGTAGCATCCGAACCCTTCGGCGACCTTGTCGAAGCGGGTGTCCTTGCTCCAATGGACGCCGGTTTCGAGCGATCCCTGACCGTAGGTGCGCTTGTAGACACCGACTTCCAGGCCCCATGCGTAGTCGACCGCGACGACGCAGACCAGCGGGAGACCGAGGCGCGCAGCCGTTTCCAGTTCGGCGATGTGGAACTGGAACGACGAGTCGCCGGTGATGAGCATCATCGGCCGCTTGCCTCCGGCGGCGACCCCCGCACCCACGGCGTAGGGGAGACCGGTGCCGAGATGGCCGAAGTTCTGGTTCCACATCACGTCGTGCGGCTTCGCCTGTGAGTACGTCCAGCCGAAGATGGTGGTGGCGCCGCCGTCACGGACCATGATGCCGTCTTCCGGGAACGCCTTGGTGGCCTCGACGATCAGGCGGGCCGGGTGCACGGGGGACATGCCGGACGGCGCGGTCTCCGCGAGCTCCGCCAGCTGATCGGCGTCCTGCTTGATCCAGCCCTCGAGTTCAGGCGACGGGGTGCGCGGGGTGTCCTTCAGCGCGTCGACGAGCTGGGGCACGATCGCTCGCAGGTCGCCGACCAGCGGAACATCGATCGGACGGTTCACTCCGATGGCCGAGGGGTCCTGTTCGACGAGGATCCAGTGACGGTTCGCCTCGTTCGCGACCCAGTGCCGTCCGCGACCGAAGTGCACCGGCTCACCGAGTTCGGTGCCGATGGCCAGGCACAGGTCGGACTTGACGACCGCGTCGATCGCGGCGGCAGAGAAGCCGTACGGGAAGGTCCGGTCCTCGAGTCCCTCGATGTAGGAGGTGCCGCCGGAGGTCTGGATCACCGGGCAGGCCATCAGGTCTGCGAGTGCCTTCACCGACGCGCCCGCGCGTGAGGTGTGGACACCGTGACCGACGAGGAGAACGGGTTGCTGTGCAGCACCGATCAATTCGGCAGCCTTGGCGACGAGGTCCGCGCCGGCGGTCTGCCCGACGAGGCGGTAGGCCTCGGGCGGGAGGACCGGAGGAACGTCGAGTTCTTCCTGGATGACGTGCTGCGGGTACTCGATGTACACGGGACCGGGGGTGCCGGAGAGTGCTTTGCGCAGACCCTCGCGGATGATCTCGTCCGTCTGCTCGGCGTATTCGATGCTCGCGCTGTACTTCACGGAGTTCTCGACCAGTGCCATCTGCTGCACGAACTGGATGCGTCCGCGCCGGACACGCTGCTCGGTGATCCGCGCCCGCTGCCCGCCCAGGAAGATGACGGGGGAGTTCTCGACCTTGGCGCACATGATGGCGCCGGCGAGGTTCGCCAGTCCCGGCCCGAGCGTGCCGATGCACAACGCGGCCTTGCCCGTCATACGGGAGACGGCTTCGGCCATGAAGCCGGCGGACTCTTCGTGGTGGGGCGCAACGACGTTCCAGCCGCGCTCCTCCGCGAGATGGAAGAGATGAACGAAGTTCGGATCGGGAATGCCGAACAGGGTGTTGATGCCCTCGGCTTCGAAGAGATCCAAAATGCGCTCGTAAACCTTAACCGACATGCGTACTGCCCTCCATGGCTATCGCAAAGCTTTTGGTGATGTGGTCGACGTGACCGGAGACGGCCGGCAGAATCCACGGATCATCCGTGTTCCGGATGGCGTCGATGTTGTCCGCGACCTCGTCGATCGACCAGGACGGCCGGTACACGCCGGGGGTTTCGGCGACGAACACCTTCGCCACCCGTCCGGCGATCGCGGCGAACATTTCGCCGGTGACCGAGCAGGACTCGTGGGCGAGCCACCCGACGACCGGTGCGGCGAGTTCCGGTCCCATCGGGGGGTACGACGAGGTGTCGAGCCCGTCGGCCAGCCTCGTCAGAGCTGCCGGAATGATGACGTTGGACTTCACGCCGTGCGCAGCGCCTTCGATCGCGGCCACGTTGGACAGCCCGATCATCCCGGCTTTCGACGCCGCGTAGTTGGCGACGTTCGCGTTGCCGTAGATGCCCCCGATGGACGAGGTCAGCACGATCCGCCCGTATCCGGCGTCACACATGAGCGGGAAGGCCGGACGGACGACGTGGAACGCCCCGCGCAGGTGAACGTCGAGAACCGCGTCGAAGTCCTCGTACGACATCTCCGACAGCGACGCGTAGCGATTGTTGCCCGCGTTGTGGACGAGGATGTCGATGCGTCCGTAGTTGTCCAGCGCGGCCTGGACGATCGCCCGGCCACCTTCGGCGGTCGCGACGGACTCGGTGCAGGCGACGGCCTCGCCGCCGGCCGCCCGGATCTCCCGGACCACTTCTTCGGCCGGACCGGAGTCCACGTCCTCTCCGCTGATGGCGGCGCCCGGGTCGTCGACGACGACCTTGGCACCCAGGGATGCGAGCAGGAGCGCATAGTCGCGCCCCAGCCCGCGGCCGGCGCCGGTGATCACGGCGACGCGGCCGTCGAACCGCAGGTCAGACATCGGACACTCCTCGCGCCGTCGCGATGCGGGGGTAAGATGTGCGTGTCACTTCTCGAGCACCAGGCCCTCCAGTGTTCCTGTGCTACGCCAGTTTTCGAGGAGTTCGGTGAGTTCGTAGAAGCCACCCCAGAAGGGATCGCCGAGGAACGAACGGCCGTTCGGCTCACCCTCGCTGTTGTAGTAGCCGGGAGTGCACTCCGTCGTGAAGGTGCTGTTGTCCACCGAGTACGTCCGGACGGTCTGAATCCAGTCCTCCTCCGCCTCGGCTGTGGGCTCGACGACGGTGGCGCCGCGGGTCTGCGCTTCCTTGATGATGTAGGCGATGTGGTCGGCCTGCTGCTCGAACATGAGGGTGGTCGACGCGGTGACACCGCCCTGGACGAACCCGGTCGCGAAGTGGTTCGGGAACCCGTGCGCCATGATGCCGTGCAGCGTGCGGAAACCCTTACCCCAGTGGTCGTAGAGGGAAGTGCCGTCGCGGCCCGCGAACGGCGCGATATCGAACTGGCGCTCGAGCGCGGTGGTGATCTCGAATCCGCTCGCGAAGACGATGCAGTCGAACTCGTGCTCGACACCGTCGAGGACGATGCCCTTCTCGGTGATCCGTTCGACACCCTTGGTTTCCGACACGTCGACGAGGGTGACGTTCGGGCGGTTGAACGTCGGAAGGTACTCGTCGTTGAAGACCGGCCGCTTGCACATGTTGCGGTAGTACGGCTTCAGTTTCTCGGCTGTCTCGGGGTCTTCGACGATCTCGTCCACCCGGCGACGGAGGCGCTCCATCGCCCGGTAGTCCTCGATCTCCTTCAGTTCCATGAACTTCGCCGGATCCGCCAGCGCGGCCCAGCCGTTGGTCTCGTTGAGCTTGGCCGCCATGTTGCGGGCGACCTCGGTCCACCCGTCGCAGATCAGGTCGGGCTCGCCCGGGTTGTAGAACGCGAAGGCAGCATTGTGGAAGTTGCGCTGCCGCGCCGCGCGCCAGCCCGGTTCGAGGCTCTCCACCCATTCGGGGTCGGTCGGGTAGTTGGCCCGCTCGAAGATGTAGGACGGGGTCCGCTGGAACACGGTCAGGTGCTTCGCACCGCGCGCCAGATGCGGGATCGCCTGGACGCCGCTCGACCCGGTGCCGATGATGGCGATCTTCTTGTCGGCAAGCTTGTCGAGCCCGCCGTGCAGGTCGCCACCGGTGTAGTCGTAATCCCAGCGGGCGGTGTGGAACGTGTGGCCCTTGAAGTCGGTGATCCCGGGGATGCCCGGAAGCTTCGGGCGGTTGTAGGGACCTTGTGCCATGACGACGAAGCGAGCACGGATCTCGTCGCCCCGGTTCGTGCGGATCTGCCAGCGATCGATCTCGTCGTCCCACTCCAGGGAGCGGATCAGCGTATGGAAGATCGCGTTGTCGTACAGACCGAAGTGCTTACCGATGCGCTGGGCGTGTTCGAAGCATTCGTCCCCCTTCGAGTACTTCTCCTTCGGCATGTAACCGGTTTCCTCGAGCAGGGGGAGATAGCAATAGGCATCCGAGTCGATCTGGATGCCGGGGTAGCGATTCCAGTACCAGACGCCACCGAAGTCGCCGCCCAGTTCGACGATGCGGAAGTCGGTGACGCCGGCCTGCTGAAGACGATGTGCCGCGATGAGACCGCAGAACCCACCGCCGAGGACGACCACCTCGATGTCGTCGGTGATCGGTTGCCGTGGCACGACCGGCATGTGGGGATCGCCCTCGTAGAACTCCGCGAACTCGTTGTCGGCTTCGAGGTACTGTTTCTGGCCCTCGGGGCGAAGTCGCTTGTCGCGCTCGGCGAGGTACTTCTCTCTGAGGGCGGGGATGTCGACGTCGGGTGTCTGGGTGGGGGCGCAGTTCTTCATGCGGAGATCCTCGGGCTAGGGGGGAGTCGGGTCAGGCGAGGTCGCGCGGAGCGCCCGTACCCATGTAGGTGGCGAGATTGTGATGGAGATTGACGACGCTGCGTTCGCGGTACGGATTCGGCTTGGGGCCGGAGAACCCGCGGGTCTTCATGCCCTTTTGAACAGCGGCCATGTTGTGGAAGTCCTGGGGAAGCACCGTGCGCCAGCCCGGGTCGTCCGCGGGGGTGTACTCCCATTCCGTCTTCGGCTCCTCACCGGCGGGGAAGAGTTCGTACACAGCGGCTTCGAAGATGCACTTGTCGGGGTCGTCGCCGTAGAGACGGGCGCTGTAGCAGAGCATGTTGTTGAGGGCATGCCCGATCTGGAAGTTCGGGAAGATCTGCCACGCGGTACCGCTCTGGGCGACCACTTCGGGCGGAACGGTCGGCCACACCACGCCGCGTGCCTCGTCGTCGCGGCGGGCCGAATCGAGCCAGTGGCGCAGCACCTGATCGGGAGGCGTGCCTTCGGGCAGCTCGTCGATCAGCCGCTGTGCGGCGTCGACCAGAGTCCGGGTGGTGTTGGTGTTCGCGTTCTCCCACGTGAAGTTCTGCAGCTGGATGGTGGCCTTGCGCGCGTCCGGGCCATTTCCGACCCGGAGTTTCGCCTGGTTCTCCTCCATGCCCTTCGGCGCGTCGTAACCGATGTTGCTGTGCTTGCCCTGTGCTCGCGACCACCCCAGGAAGTTGCCGAAGTTCATGAACTCCGGATGGGTGTACGGCACGTGGTAGGTCTCCATGAAGGCTTCGAGCGCGACCTTCCAGTTGCAATCGAAGACCAGCCACTTGCGCCAGCGGTACCGCATGTTCTCGAGCTGGAAGTGGTCGAGCAGGGAAGCCGCGGGCTCGAGGTACTCCCGCAGGGGCTCGGCCTCGGGGTCCATGTTGATCCAGATCCAGCCACCCCAGGTGTCGACCTTGACGTCCACGAGGCGGGAACGCTCCGCCGTCAGGCTTTCCCGCCAGTCGTCCCGTTCCGGCGCAAAGGTGTTGTTGCCATCCAGGTCGTAGCGCCATCCGTGGAAACCGCACACGAACTGCTTCGCGCACCCGTGTGCTTCGCGGGCACCGGCAGGGGTGTCGACGAGCCGGCGGCCCCGGTGCGAACAGACATTGTGGTACGCGCGGATCGTCTCGGGGGAAGTACGCACGACGATGATCGAGTCGTCGAGAACCTCGTAGGTGAGGAAGTCCCCGACCTTGGCGAGTTCCTCGACGCGGCCGACCTGTTGCCACACCTTCGCCCAGAGCTTGTCGCCCTCGGCGCGTGCGTATTCGCGGGAGGTGTATGCCTCCACGCCGATCGTGAGCGGGGTCGAAAGCGGGTCGGTGGTCGCGGTGGCGGTGTCTTCGATGTTGTCGACGGTGTCGGTCATGGGATCTCCTCTGAAACCGTGCTGTGTCAGCGGGTGATGGCGGCGCGGAAGGTGTCGTCCTTGAGGAACAGCGAGGTGTGGTCGGCGCCCATGTGGGTCCACTTCAGGTTCAGTCCGCCGTCCACGAGGATCGTCTGCCCCGTGACGTAGCTCGACAGGTCGGACAGCAGGAAGAGAATCGCTCCCGCCTGCTCCTCGGGCTTTCCGCGGCGACCCATGGCGATCGCACGACGGTCCCGCTCGGGATCCTCGTCGACATAGGTGCCCGAGGCGGGGGTCTGGGTGACTCCGGGCGCGACGGCGTTGACGCGGATGTTGTCGGTGGCCAGTTCGACGGCCATGGTGCGCGTCGCGGCGACGAGTGCGGCCTTGGCGGTGCCGTATCCGATGTGGAACGGTGCGGTGTTCATGCCGCTGATCGACGAGATGGAGACGATCGAGCCGGGCAGCGACTGCGACTTCAGTTCGGCGGCCACCGCCTGGCTCATGAAGAACATCGTTTCGAGGTTCTGCGTGAACAGTGCGCGCCAGTCGTCGCGTGTCACCCGCGTGGCCGGCATCCAGGTCGCAGGTGCGGCACCACCGGCGACGTTGACCAGGCCGTACAGGTCGCCGTCGGTGCGGCGGGCCTGCTCGATGACCTTCGCGATGCCTTCGTCGGTGGACGCGTCCGCGGCCACAGGGATTACCGATAGTCCCTCTGCTGCAAGCGGTTCGATGTGCTTGGTGAGATTCTCCTCCGAGCGGCTCACCGCGATCACGGTCGCGCCGGCCTGGGCGGCTGTTCGCGCCACCGATGTGCCGATGCCACCGCCTGCCGCTCCGGACACGATGACGATCCGGCCGGTGAGATCGACGAATTCGTTGCTCATCGGACGCTCACTTCCCTTCGCGGAGAGCGAGGACGCTGCCCTCGGCGTCGGCGGAGATGTACAGAGTGCCGTCGGGGCCCGCGGCGATACCGGCGAACGGTCCCTGTGGACCGGCGAACGGGATGATCCCCTTGAGCGGCTTGGGGGTGACACCTTCGGGCGCGCCGACCGGCAGGTGCCGGGCGATGATCTGCTGCGCCTTGGTGTCCAGGTCCACGCTGATCAACTGCTTCGACCCGGCGTCGACGATGTAGAGCTTTCCGTCGCGTACGAGGATTCCCTGCGGTCGTTCGAGACCGTCGACGAGCGTGTCGACGCCACCGCTCGTGACGGAGACGACGCGACCCGCCCCGGCTTCGGAGACGAGAAGCGTTCCACCCGCGGTGAATGCCACGCCCGTCGGATCCTGAAGTCCCGAGGCCAGCACTTCCGACTGCCCGGACCGGACGGAGTGCACCTTGCCGGTGCCGAGGTCCGCGACCGCCACGGTTCCGTTCCCGGAGACCGCGACGCCGTAGGCCTGGGAGAGTCCGTCGAAGAGCATCTCGCTCTCGGCGGTGGAGGGACGGTAGCGGGAGACGTGAGTGTCGCCGGCGACGATGAAGTCGCCGTCCCCGACGGCCGTGACGCCGCGGATGTAACCGGGCCAGCCGGGGTGGAAGAGCATTCCTGCCGTGTGCAGTTCGCCGTCCGAGCCGAGCGCGAGCAGGAAGGTTCCGTCGGCGACGAAGAGGGTTCCGTCTGGGCCCACCGTCAGATCCAACGGCCAGGTCAGCCCGTCGGCGAGGGCCGTTTTCGTCTCGCCGCCCCCGAGCACCTCGGTGATCTGCCCGGTGAAGCTCGACACGAACAGGCGGTCGCCGACGAAGGTGAGATTGTCCAGGCCCGAACCGATGTCGGCGATGACAGTGCTCTCACCGTTGCGGGGGTCGATGCGCAGCACCTGTCCCGACGCGACCTGGGGAGAGATGATGTAACCCTCGGAATCGAACTTCAGCGCGACCGGCACGCCGAGGTCGCCGGCGACACGTTCCGGTTCGCCGCCATCGGGATCGATACGCCAGATGTCGTTGGTGCCGAGCATCGGGTAGTACAGCTTTCCGTCCGGCCCGACTTCGAGGGCGTTGGGGAGCTGGAGGCCCTCCGCAAGGACCTTGGGTGCACCGCCGTTGAGGTCGATCTCCATCAGGCGACCGTCGGGACGGCATTCGTCGACGAACAGCCGGCCCTGGTGGAACGTGATGCCGTTGGCGCCGGGAAGGTCGTCGCGCAACAGGCGGGTGCTTCCGTCCTTGCCCCGCACGCTGACCCGGCCGTCGTAGTACTCGGTGATGTAGAGCTCGCCGTCCGGGTGGAAGGCCAGGTCGTCGGGCGCGGTGATGTCGCTGCCCATGGCGCTGATGGTTTCGAGTTCCGCGGTCCCGGGGTCGAAGGCGCTGATCTGGCTCCCGGCCACCTGCGCAACATAGATGCGGCCGTCTGCACCGGCACGGATGCCGTTCGCGCCGAACAGCCTGCTGGGAGGGGTGAGCCGTTCGAGGCTCCACCCTTCCGCGAGGCTTGTCGATGAACCTGTGTAGCGCGACCCTTGCGTCAAGGTGGGTCCCCTCCTGTAAGAGAACGCAGTTCTGCGTATGACGAGAACATGGTTCTGCCGTTATGGGCGCGAGAGTGGCCGTACTGCGAGGCGTATGCGAAGAATCCGTGTAAAAAGTAGTGACCTAAGCCACTCCCGGCTGCGTTTCGCAGTTAACCACGAACGCAACAGCGTTACAAGTATTGTTATCCTTACAATGATAGGTCGGTGCGCGCCTGGACTCCGACGAGAACTACATTCTCGTCTGATCGGTACGGAGATCCGGGAGGGGTCGGGCCCGATGCCGACTCGGGGGCCGGTCACACGCGAAACGGCCGGGCACGGCGTCGAAACGCGGTGCCCGGCCGTTCGGTGGCGTACCGGGTGGGATATTCCGGTGGAGTAGGGGAGTGCTTACATTCGCGAACGCCTACCGGCGCGAATGGCGTTGCGCTCCAATGCGGCCGACGCATTGACCACGCTGTCGCCGAAGCGTTCGAGCACGAGAGTCTGGGTCGCGGCGAGATGGATCCGAGCGAGTCGTTCCGCCTCGTCGGCGCGGCCTGCGGCGATCTCCCCGAGTATCCGTTGGTGGGCGCGCACGGCTTCGTTCGCGTCCTCTTCGGCCGGGTACTCGCCGCGTCGGGTCAGGGCCTCTGCCCAGGCCTCCTCCTGCGCGGACCACAGGGCGACGTAACTGCTCACGGCGTACCGGATCGTCACATTGGGTGTGAAGGAGACGACGAGATCGTGGAATTCGCGCGCTGTCTGGGTGAACGCGACGCCGTCTCCGACGACCTCCGCGGAACTCTCGATGGAAGACTCTAGGACGGGTACGACCACTTCGAGTCGATCCTCACGCCGCGCGCACTCGGCCGCGCACATCGGCTCGAGCATCTGCAGGCCGGCCGCGAGGTCGCGCAGGGTGACGCGGGCGCCCTGGAGCGAGAGTCCGAGGTGGTAGGCGGCGGAGAACTCGTCGGGGCGATGGACTTCGGCGCCGCCGACGTTGCCCCGGCGTACGGTGACGAGTCCTTCGGTTTCCAGGATGCGAAGTGCTTCCCGGATCGAGGGGTAACTGACGCCGAAGTCCTTGACCAGCTGGTCCTGTGTCGGCAAACGGTAGTTGTCGTCGGACAGGATGTGGTCGCGCAATTCCGCGGCAACGGTCTCGGCGATGCGGCGTTGGGGCACCCGGCCGCGCCGCGGGGTCGTCACGAAAAGCGCCTTCCATACATGGAACGTCAGTCTAGCGACAGGCCGTCTTTTCTACCAAGTATTGCGAGGTTAATTCTCTTAAGCATTGCTATCCTTGTTAGGATTGTCGTAATGTCCGGGCATGGACTTCACGATGGGTGGGGCGGCCCCGGAACTCCGGAGTGAGCTGCGCCGGCTGGTACACGAGCACGTCCCCTCGCACTTTCTCGGCGCGTTCACGGACGACCCTGCCGATCTCGAAGCGGCACAGGCGTTCTGCCGGCTCCTCGCCGACCGTGGCCTGCTGTGCATGACGTGGCCCGAGGAATTCGGCGGTCGTGGAGCGTCGATCTGGGAGCAGACGGTGGTCCGCGAAGAGATGTGGGCGCACCACGAGCCCAGGGGCGCACAGTATATGGGCGTGAACTGGGTGGGACCGACGATAATGCGTCACGGGACAGCAGACCAGCAGAGCACCCATCTGCCGCCCATCGCGCGGGGCGAGGCAATCTGGTGCCAAGGGTTCAGTGAACCGGGATCCGGATCGGATCTCGCCTCGTTGCGGACCGCTGCGCGCCGTGACGGCGACGGGTGGCTCATCTCAGGCCAGAAGATCTGGACCTCCTACGCCACGATGGCGCAGTGGTGTTTCCTGCTGGCGCGAACCTCGACCGGCGCGCGGAAGCAGCAGGGCCTCACCGTGTTCCTCGTGCCGATGTCCGATCCTGCCATCGAGGTCCGGCCCATCCGCGCCATGCTCGGTCCCCATCACCTCAACGAAGTGTTCTTCGACAACCTCCGTGTCACCGACGCCGATGTTCTCGGCACGGTGGACGAGGGCTGGAAAGTGGTGCAGGAAGTGCTCGCCTACGAACGGGTGGGCATCGCCCGGTACGCCCGATGCGAGCGTCTCCTGCAGGCGGCGCCGTCGGTCCTCGGCGACCGGTGGGACGATGTGCCGGACGAACTGAAAGCACGCTGGGCCAGGATGCTCACCCATTGCCGTCGTGCCCGGCTTCTCGCCTACCGGGTGGTGTCGCTGCAAAGCGGCGGCGACGTGCAACCGGGCGACGCGGCGGCATATCGGATCGCCGTGACCACCCTCGATCAGGACAGCGCCGAGGTGCTCACCGAGATAGCCGCCTACGCCACACCGCCCGACGACGATGCGAACGGATTCGACGACGACACCGCCAAGTGGTTCCGGCGCGCGGTCGAAGATCACTGGCGGTATTCACAAGCAGCCACCGTGGCATCGGGAAGCATCGAGATGCAGCGGATCCTGCTGGCCCGAACCCTTCTGGCGGCATCATGAACACGGACCTGAGCACGGAAGCAACCGACTACGGACGCGAAGTGGTCCGAGCACTGGAAGCGGCCGGAGGTGACGACCTCACTCTGGCAGTCGAAAACGACCCCGACCGTCGCCGAACGACCGTGGCACCACTGCTCGGTGAGCTGGGTGCGTGGGACCTCGATCCGCGTGGCAACGCCGACGAACTCGAGGCATCCGCCGCCCTGTGCCGCAGCGTGGGCTACTGGGCGGTGCCCTACCCGGTTGCGGAACGGTTGGCGCGCCCGGCCGATCTCGACGTCGACGGACTGCTCGTCGTCGCGGACTCCGACCCCAAGGCGCCCGTCGGATGTCTCGATCTACGGTGGGCTGCAGTCTCGCTGGACGGCCGGCGCAGTATCGCGGTGGCCAGGCCCCCGAGCACCCCGCCGAGAACCTCGGCATTCGTCGCGCAACTCGACCTCCAGCCGGTCGACGACAACGGTGCGAGCGACCTCGCGCTCGCACTGACCCTGCCGTGCTGGACGCTGCTCGGAATGCTCGACCGGGCAATGGCGTTGACGCGCTCGCACGTGCTCCTTCGTGAACAATTCGGCGCGCCGCTCGCCACGCTTCAAGGTGTGCAGTTCCAGCTCACCGAGGCGGAAGTCGAACGCACCGGACTGGACGTACTCGCGAAATACACACTGTGGAGCATCCAGGCCGGCAACGCCGAAGCGCTCGACGATGCGCTCGCACTGCGCCTGGCGGCCGTCGAAGCTGCACAGACGGTGTTTCGCGTCGCGCACCAGTTGCACGGCGCGAGCGGGTTCTGCGACGAGACGACGCTGTCCTGGATCTCGCGGTACAGCTTGCCGATACGGCGCATCCCGTGGGGACCGTCCGGGACGCTCGACGCGTTGACCCGCCGGATCGGCCGGCGTGGACTGACGGGATTGTTCGGTGACGCTCACGAGAAGGCGATGCGATGAACTACGAATTCCCGGGCGCGCTGACCGTGACCTGCGACGGGCCGATCCGCATCGTCGAAATCAACCGACCCGACGAACTCAACGCCGTCGACAAGACTCTGCACCGGGCACTGGCGACCGTGTGGCGGCAACTGGCGGCCGACACCGATGCCGCGGTGGTGATCCTCACCGGAGCCGGCCGCGCCTTCAGTGCGGGTGGTGACCTGGACTGGATCACGTCGTTCCTCGACGATCCGGTCGGGCGCGACGAGAGCATCCGCGAGGGCGCCGAGATCATCGACGAGATGTTGCGCTTCCCGCTCCCCGTGATCGCCGCGGTCAACGGTCCGGCCGTCGGCCTCGGCTGCAGCGTCGCGGTGCTCTGCGACGTCGTCCTCATGTCGGAGAAGGCATACCTGGCCGATCCCCACGTGGCAGTCGGTCTTGTCGCGGGGGACGGTGGCGCCGCCTTCTGGCCGTTGCTCACCCCGATCATGCGGTCCCGGGAGTATCTCTATACCGGAGACAAGATCACGGCGAGCACGGCGGTCGAACTCGGCCTCGCCACCCGCGTCACCGCACCCGAGGATCTGTTGCCCGAGGCGCACCGCCTCGCCGCCCGGCTCGCCGCGCAACCCGCGCAGGCATTGCGGGCTACGAAGCGAGTGGTCAACATGTACCTGTCCCAAGCGCTCGGCGGTCCGATGCAGGCCGGTTTCGCGGCCGAGGTCGCGACCATGCAGTCCGCCGAGCATCGGGACCGGCTGACCGCGCTCCGGAAGAACGCGTCGAGACAGAAGGAGCCGACGCGATGAAGGCTGCGGCCCCTACGCTCGCGGAATTCCGGGCCACGGTCCGCGACTGGTGTCGCGACCACGTTCCGCCCGACTGGCGCCGTGCGCAGACCGGAGTGCCGGACGACGAGTTCGTGCGATTCCAGAAGGAGTGGTTCCGGACCCTGCGCGGCGCAGGATTCGCTGTGCCGCACTGGCCGAAGGAATGGGGCGGCGGGATGCCGGTCGCCCAGCAGGTCGTGCTGTATCAGGAGCTGGCCGCACACGACGCGCCTCGTCTGGTCCTGCCCTTCGTATCGATCCATCACGCCGCATCGACGCTGCTGGCGGCGGGCACCGACGCGCAGCGGGAGCGCCACCTGCCCGCGATCCTCGACGGAGAGATCTGGTGCCAGGGGTTTTCGGAACCCGGCGCCGGATCGGATATGGCTGCGCTCACGACGAGCGCACGCAAGGACGGCGATACGTACGTCGTCAACGGGCAGAAGCTGTGGGCGAGCGGTGCGATGCACGCCGATCGGTGCCTCCTGCTCGCCCGCACCGATCCCGGCGCCCCGCAGCGCCGCGGCATTTCGTACTTCCTGATGGATATGCGCACACCGGGAATAGAGGTACGGCCCATCCGGCAGGCGACCGGAGAATCGCACTTCTGTGAGATCTTTCTCGACGACGTGATACTGCCGGCGACCGACCTCGTCGGTCCCGAGAACGAAGGCTGGCGGGTCGCACAGGAGACTCTCGGGGCCGAACGCGGGATGACCATGCTCGAACTCGCGGAGCGGCTGGGCAACGGCGGATTCCGGTGGCTCGTCGAGTTGTGCGCCCGACCGGGTCCGCTCGGGACGACGCCACTCGACGATCCTCTGGTCGCCGACCGACTCGCCCAGTTCGAGATCGAACTCACCGGACTGCGAGCGCTGTGTGCCGAGTTCGTCGCGGATGATCGGCCCGGCCCGGCCGATGCGTCGATCGTCAAGCTCTATTACAGCGAATTGCTCCAGCGCATGACCGATTTCGGCACCGAAATCGCCGGTCTCTCGGCCCACACGCAGCTTCGCAAGCCGTCGTCGAGCGGGTGGGAATCCGGTGCGTGGGTTCTGGATTTCATCGGGTCGTGGGAATGGACGATCCCGGGCGGAACCAGCGAAATCCAGCGCACCATCATCGGGGAACGCGGCCTCGGCCTGCCCTACGAACCGAGAGGCAACCGATGACGGAGTCGCTCACCGACCTTTCCGAGTTCCACGACGACGTGCGCGCGGTTGCCCGAGACATTCTCGGGCGATCGGGAAGCGAAACTGCGCCGGAGTGGGAATCGATCGCCGGCTCCGGTTGGCTGGGATTCGAGGCGCCGGGGGAGTTCGACGGTGCCGACGCGTCTTTCGCGGAAGTGGCGGTGGTCCTCCGCGAGATCGGTCGTGCCGCCGCTCCCGGCGGATACCCGGCGGTCGCCGTACTGGCGATGGGGGCGCTCGGTCTGCTCGAGCCGTCCGCGAATCGTGACCGGATGCTCCGCGACACCGTCGCGGGGACCTCTGTTCCGGTTTTCGCCGCAGCAGGTGAGCCCACGGGCCGGGTACCTTTCCGTCTCGGGTACGTGCCGGGCGGCGCAGTTCTCGACGGCACGGCACCCTTCGTTCTCGGGGCGCCCGGAGCGGACCGGATTCTCGTGCCCGCCGAGGAACCCGACGGGACGGTCGTGGTCGTCGACGTGGATCGGCGAACTCCCGGGCTGATGGTCACCGAGCAACCGGTGATCGACGCGACCCGCAGTTTCGGTTCCGTCCTGGCGGCAGAGTTACGTGTTCCCTCCGAGTCGGTGTGGCGATTCCGCGGCGACCCACGGGAGGCGATCGGGCACCTTCACGACCGGGCCGCGGTGGCGGTGGCATGCGACAGCCTGGGTCTGAGCGAGGCGATGCTCGAGGCCACGGTCGCCTACGCCGGCACGCGGGAACAGTTCGGCCGCAAGATCGGTTCCTTCCAGGCCGTCAAGCACGCGTGCGCCGACATGCTCGTTCAGGTGACGGTCGCGCGCAGGCTCGTCGACGCGGCCGTGCGCGGCATCGCGGGCGGGGACGCGGACGCGTCGGTCGCGGCATCGATGGCGAAGTCCTATGCCTGTGCCGGAGCAGTCGAGATTGCCGGTAAGGCAATGCAATTGCACGGCGGTATGGGGTACACCTGGGAGAGCGGTATCCACGTGTACCTCAAGCGGGCGACGCTCAACCGTTCGCTGTTCGGCTCACCGGCGCTGCATCGCGCGCGTGTGGCGGAACGGTACCGGGCCGGAACCCGATGACATCGAAGAGTGTTGGTGGTCGCCGAGCGTCCACCTCTCACCGCTGAGGTACACGCAGCATCGCGCACGCAATGTCGAGGACTTCGGTTTCGAACGTCGTCAGGTCCGGTGCAGCTGCGCTGTCCTCGGCGCGCTCCCAGGTGGCGAACGACCCGATGACGAAGCGCACCATCAGCCCGACCCGGCGCCGGGCGGCGCTGTCGGGAAGGTCGAGCACTTCCGCGATCCGGGTCAGAAGAGCGGTCAGCACGTCGAGGGACTCATCGCTGGGGTAGTAGTCGGCTCCGACGTCGTCCGGCCCGGGAACAGCGAGCAATTCGAGCGGTGCGGCAGCGAGCCACTGCTCGTTGAAACGGGCCCAGTAGCTCGGGTTCCCACGAGCGACCTCTGTGGCGATCGGGTGGACGTACGCGTACACGAGGCGCTCGAGTGTAGGTGGCGCGTCGCGTTCGGCGACTTCCACGAGCGTGGCGCGTTCGATGTTGATCCGCGGCGCGTGCCGGGTCCAGACCGCGTCGAGCAGCCCGTGCCACGATCCGAAGTGGTAGGTAATCGCGGAGTTGTTCCGCTGACCCGCGGCTTTGGTGAGTTCGCGCGCGGATGTCCCGTGAATTCCCTTGAGGGCGACGAGTTTCTCCGCGGCGTCCAGCAGAGCGAGGCGACCTGTTGACACTGCCATCCCCCTACTGTACTAAGAAGCTCACCTGAAATATTAATACGTTCTTCTTAGGGAGCTCCATGAACGACTCCTCCACCCGTTCCGTCCTCGTGGCCTTCGTGCTCGCCTCGATGCTGGGCCTCGCGGGGTGCGCGAACGGCGAATCCGCGGAAGGAGGTGAGCTCTCGCCCGGATCGCTGGTCACCCACCGGGCGCTGGCCACCGCTGCGGCGCTCCCCAGCGCGGTACGCACCGAGTTGATCACCTATGTGTCCGAGGACGCCGTCGGACAGCCGGTCCTGGTGTCCGGCACTGTCGCGATCCCGCGAGGCGATGCTCCGGAAGGCGGATGGCCGGTTGTCAGCTGGGCCCACGGCACGACGGGGGTCGGTGACGCGTGCGCTCCGTCGGCCGATACGGCCGGCGGACCTGCGCACAGTTACGTCTCGAGGGCGGGAGCGATGCTCGATCGCTGGGTCGCCGACGGCTACGTCGTGGTCCAGACCGATTACGAAGGGCTCGGTACGCCCGGCGGGCATCCGTACATGAACGGCGAGAGCGCACGGAACTCGGTCGTCGACATCGTGCGTGCGGCACGCGAACTCGATGCCGGCGTCGGAAGTCGGTGGACGGTGATGGGGCACAGTCAAGGTGGGCACGCCGCCTTGTACACGGCGGCCGGTGGTCTCGACCGCGCTCCGGAACTCGAGCTACAAGCGGCAGTGGTGCTCGCGCCCGGGAGCAGGACCAGCGACGTCGCGGGATTCTTCGCGTCCGGCGGCCCGGGGATCGAGCAGGCTCTGAGTTTCCTGCCGGTTCTTCTGCTGGGTGCCGAGGCGGCCGACCCGAGCCTGTCGGCCGATGCGATGCTCACCGACACGGCGCGACCGTTGCTCTCCGCCGCCCGCACCGGATGCATGGACGATGTGCGTGCTGTGGCCGACACGGTTCCCGTGGACAACCTGTTCGCGCCGGATGCCGAGATGAGCCGTATCGGGGAGTACTACGCGACCCAGGAACTCGAGTCACTCACGCCGGTCGTGCCGACACTGGTCGTGCAGGGCACCGCGGATGTCCTCGTCTCCCGGGCGGCCACCGACCGGATCACGGAAGCGTTGTGCGGCAACGGTGCCGCACTGAACTACAGCGTCTACGACGGCGCCGATCATCGCGGTGTGCTGGAGGAATCGCTGCCCGAGGTGAAGTCTTTCGTAGACAAAGTGCGCAGCGGCGAAGTTCCGGAGCCGACCTGCGGCTGACGCTCACCACGTTGGTAGCTTTCTGCCCGCTCAGCGGGCAGAAAGC